>JAKFXB010000036.1 GCA_021731585.1 Alphaproteobacteria bacterium | reverse complement strand
GCGTAGGCGTTGTCTATGATCGACTTCATAGCCGAGAGATTGCCGATTATGGGGGGATCGTTCATGCCATGCCCCGCTATGCGACCTTCTTTATGTTTTTTATTTTGGCTTCCGTTGGTCTTCCTGTAACAAGTGGATTTGTGGGCGAATTTCTTGTTCTCTTGGGTGCTTTCCAAGCCAATACATGGGCTACTCTTTTGGCCACGACAGGGATGGTTTTGAGCGCTGCTTACGCTCTTTGCCTTTATCGGAGGGTTGTTTTTGGGCAGCTTTCTAATCCCAAGCTTAAAGGGTTTGCCGACCTCAATTGGCATGAGAAGATAGTGTTTGGGCCGCTTGCGGCAAGTGTTCTCCTTTTTGGCCTCTACCCCACACCGGTTTTGATTCTGGCTGAGGCGTCTGTGGCAAAGGTAATTGATCAATTTAATTTAGCTCTTGAGGTGGATGGGAATCTCTTGGTAGATCCAAAAAAATCGCTTGAAGTGGCTTTATTAAGAAGAGGGCAATAAAAAGATGATCGATTTTTATATGCCAGATTTTAATTTGATCCTTCCGGAAGTGCTATTGGCTTTTTCAGCTCTTCTTATTTTGATGGAAGGCTCCTTTGTTAACAAAAGATCTTTTCGCCGTTCCGTTCATTATGGGTTGATGGCGTTAGGTTTGGCCCTGTTTTGTTTGATTTTTCAAAATGAGCCAGGGCAATCTTGGGTGACTTTTGAAGGGCAAATTAAGCAAGATGATTTTATCTTCTTTGCAAAAGTGTTGATTCTTTTGGGCTCCTTAGGAACCCTGGCTATGTCGGTGCCTTCTATGATGAAGGAAAACCTAACTTCCTTTGAATACCCGCCTCTTGTTTTATTGGCGACCCTCGGTATGCTTTTGATGGTGGAAGCCAATGATTTTATTATTTTGTTCATAGGGATGGAGATGCAAGGATTGTCTCTTTATGTGCTTGCTGCCCTTCATCGTGATCAGCCCCGTGTCTCTGAGGCGGCATTGAAATACTTTATCCTAGGCGCCCTTGCAACCGGACTTTTCCTATATGGCGTGAGCCTTATGTATGGCTTTACGGGGGCCACGAATTTCGATATTGTCGCCTCTGTTATTCGAGCAGAAAGTGTGAATGATCTTTCTTTAAGTCTTTTTGTTGGGCTTGTTTTTATAATGGCTGCCCTTGCTTTTAAAGTGTCGGCCGTTCCCTTTCATATGTGGACACCCGATGTTTATCAGGGATGTCCTACCTCCATCACCGCATTTATTGGGGGCGTGCCGAAAGTAGCGGCCATGGTTGTTTTCTTACGCCTTATGGTGTCGCCTTTCCTCGTACTATATGGGGAATGGCAATCTTTGATGGTTTTTATATCAGCTGCCTCCATGACTGTAGGCGCCTTTGCAGCCCTACAGCAGACTGACCTAAAGCGGCTTTTGGCCTATAGTGCGATCGGTCAAATGGGCTATGTTTTGATGGGCATTGCTTCGGGAAATGATGACGGAATTCAATCTGTTTTTGTTTACCTGACGATTTATCTTGTCATGTTTATGGGCATTTTTGCCTGCCTTTTGTCCCTTAAAGGGAAGACTCCAGAAGGCGTTCAGAAAATTGAGGATCTAAAGGGGATCGCTCTGCTTCACCCAAGGTTAAGCTGTGTTTTAGCTGTCTTTATGTTTTCCATGGCGGGAATTCCTCCTCTTGCTGGGTTTTTTGCAAAATTGTACGTTTTTAAAGCAGCAATTTCGGCGGGTCTATTTTACTTAGCGATTATCGGAGTTCTGACATCGGTTGTAGCTTCTTACTACTATCTAAAAATTGTTAAAGTGATATATTTTGATGCACTCCCAGAAACGCCCTCAGGGTCCCATGGGCAACTTCTTGTTTTATCACCAGAAATTATGGTTGTATTGAATGTCTGTGCTGCTATTATTTTAGTGTTCTTTTTGTTTCCCAACGGAGTACTTGAACTTGCTCAGCGAGCGGCTCTCGCTCTTCCAATTTAATAGGGGTTTATGACATCTTTTTATTTTTTTGACGTTTTGAATAGTACGATGGATGAAGCCCGTTCACGGGTGTTGCTGGGAGCGAAGGAAGGCACAGTTATTGTAGCGTCTCGGCAAGAAGGAGGACGCGGTCGGCGAGGGCGTGTGTGGGGCTCGACCGTGGGCAATTTACACCTTACCTATGCTACCTATTCGGCTCTTCCTTTGTCACAGGCTGCCCAGCTTTCCTTTGTAGCCTGCGTTGCCATCGGCGAGGAGCTCTGTGCTCTTATACCTCCCACGGAGAGCCTTACCTATAAATGGCCGAATGATATTCTTCTCAACGGAAAAAAGGTAGGAGGTCTTTTGCTAGAAGCACTGACCCTTCCTGAAAAAGGAAAAACGGCCTATTTGATTGGGTGCGGTTTGAATTTGAAATTCTATCCTGAAGAGACGCGCTTTCCCGCAACTTCCTTTGAAAATGAGGGAGTTTATTTGTCCCTCCAAGACACGGTGCACTCTGTGGCGTCCTCCCTGGATCGTTATATTTCTCTTTGGAAAAAGGAAGGCTTTATCCCTATTCATGAGCTGTGGATGAAGCGTGCTGCTCGCCTGGGGCAAACCATTACCTTTGACTGTGATAAGAAAGTTTTTACAGGCACTTTTGAAGGCATTACGGAAGAGGGACTTCTCATTCTCAAATCTCCTCAAGGGCGTTTTGAGCTGATTGCAGGGGACGTTTTGGATAAGGTTAATTCTAATTAATGCTTTTAAAGCTTAAATCTGTTATGTTCAAGTTGTAAAGAGTTATGAGTCATGCTGGAGAAAACACTTGTAAAAATACCAGTTGGTAAACTCAATCTTGAAGGAGAGTTGACGATCCCGCAAGATGCGCATGGACTCGTGCTGTTTGCTCACGGGAGTGGGAGTAGCCGCAAAAGTCCTCGAAATCGATATGTGGCAGAAGTGCTGAATGAAGCGGGGATCGCAACGTTACTCTTTGACTTGTTAAGCTCGAAAGAGGAAGCTGCTGATCTTTATTCAAAAGAGTATCGCTTTAATATTGAGCTTCTCGCAGAGCGCTTAGAAAAAGTGACCGACTGGGCCATAAAAAATCCTACAACCAAAAGTTTGAGCCTTGGATACTTTGGCGCAAGCACGGGAGCTGCCGCGGCCTTGATTGCTGAAACGCGCACATCTCACCTTATTCGAGCTATCGTTTCTCGTGGCGGCCGCCCTGATTTAGCTCATTCCCATCTTCCCAAAGTGAAGGCGCCAACTCTTTTGCTTGTGGGAGGGTTTGATGGGATTGTGATTGAGTTAAATGAAAGGGCTCTCTCACACCTCATATGTCCGAAAAAACTTGTGATTATAAAAGGGGCAACCCATTTGTTTGAGGAGATAGGAGCTCTTGAAGAAGTAGCTGAAACTGCAAGAGATTGGTTTTTAAAATATTTCTCTAAATCATACTTCCTTTGAAAATTTTTTAGATTTATGATTGACATAATATCGAAATTTTTTTATAGGTTAAAATACATTTTTTTATATAGTTATTGTTAAAAATTATTTTTAAGTATTGGTGAAAATAGTGAAAAAAGTCAGTCCACTTTTAAAGTCATTCATAGTAATCTCTTTCTTAACTTTAAGTTTACGAACACAGGCTAATCCTATTGATGATTATTTGCGCACTGTGGAAAAAGATTTTGATTTAGCCCCTCTTGCAAAGAGATATGGTATTGTTTCCAAGTATTTAAATTTAACCTATTTGTGTAGTTTAAAAAGTGGAGATGAATTAGATAATAACCAACTAACGTCAAAGGTAGGCCCAGCTTCTCTTAAATGTAAAGGTGAGAAGGTTACACCTATTTATTATAACCAGACGAATCCTTTGGCGTTAGCCATTTCTCTTGGCAAACGAGAATTGGTAAGCAAGTTTTTATCAGTAGTAGAAGATGTGAACGATAAAGCGCTAGTAGTTTGGGGATATCGCCAGATTTACACATTGGCGCATGTGGCTTTAGATCCTCGATACCCTGAAGTTTCTCGAAATGTGCCCCTTGAGGATCGACTTGAAATTATTGACGAACTTGCAAGAAAAGGAGCTAACTTTAACAAAATTATTAAGTGGGGAGGATACAAAAACCCACCCTTAGCTGCAGGAGAGCCATCGAGTTCCCACTTAAAAAATGTTATTGATCATGTAAGGGCTCGGGCTTTACTTTATGGAGCAGATCCAAACATCAAAGGATCTTGTTTTTGGGGAATTAATATTAAGAAAGAACTTGATTTATTAAGTCTTACTATAAGTTATTATATTGAAAAAGAGAACGTGGGTGCATGTTTAAATCCCAAAGAAGAAGTCATGGCCCCTCTCAATATGTTTATGTTAAGAAAAGAAGATTTTAATCTTGATACGTTATTGAAGAAAATAGCTAGGGGAAGATTAAAAAAACAAAAGATCGAGGATAAAATTCAATCCTTTAATTCTAAAATAGATAGTTTGAGAAGTAAAAAAACAATGAACTCTAAAATAAAAAAACAATTCCTTAAAACAAAGGTATATGCGCTAAAGGAATATGTTAAAAATCTTAATCGTAAACTTAACCCTCATTATAAGTACTTACGTGATATAGTGTTTGAAGAGCCTCCTGTCAAAATAGGTAGTTGGAATAAGTAAGGAATTTTCTTTAGGTATTTTTCAAAATCACGCTTTCTTTGAAAATTTCTTGTACTTTCAAGAACACCCTGATATAAATGCTTTCACATCTAGCCAGGCAAGGGAGTTTTTCCCGGGCATGCCGACCTAGAACGCCCCAAGAGGGGCTCAATTTTTATAACTTTAGAGAGTGAGAAAATGCCCAAGTTAAAGACAAAGAGTAGCGTTAAAAAGCGCTTTCGCTTAACAGCGACAGGTAAAGTCATAACAGCTCAAGCCGGTAAACGACATGGGATGCGGAAACGTTCAAATGAAATGAAGCGCACCGCCCGTGGCACCACAATCATGAGAGAATGTGATGCTAAAATTGTACGTCGTTTTATGCCCTACGGTATATAGGAGGATTGAGATATGGCACATGTAAAACGTGGAACAACAGCCCACGCCCGTCATAAAAAGATTTTAAAGCTTGCAAAAGGATATCGCGGCCGCTCAAAGAGCTGCTATCGTATTGCTTTGCAGCGTGTTGAGAAAGCCCTACAGTACGCTTATCGCGACCGTCGTAATCGTAAGCGCGATTTCCGTGGTTTATGGATCCAGCGTATTAACGCAGGCGCTCGCGAACATGGTTTGACCTATTCAAAGTTTGTCAATGGACTGACAAAAGCTGGGATTGAGATTGATCGTAAGGTTTTAGCGGATCTTGCCGTTCATGAGCCCGCAGCCTTTAAAACCATTGTGGATCAGGCTCAAAAAGCTTTGGCTGCTTAGAGATTTACCTCTCCCCGTTGTGGAGGAGAGGTCGCCCCGAAAGGGTTAGTGAGGACCAGTGCTCAGTAATTACTGAACACTTCTCTTTTCCTCTCAACCTGAGGGGTCCTTTAGGGTGACTGCAGGATCTTTGTTTATTACGGATCCCTGCTTCTCTATCCACATTTGGTTAGAAGGAACTTAGTTCCGTTAAGCAAAAATTCTTTCAAGAAAGTGTGTGGTTAACACGCAGCGTCACATGTGTAATAATCGTCCCAACATTTCTTCTCACATATTTGTCCTGGTGATCCTTGTACTTCGGCATCACGCCGCAAATTAGGGCACCCACGAATACACTGTTGCCGCGCAGCGGCACAATCTGACTTACAGTCTGCAACGACGACCTCATTCGTGAGTGTCGTAATAAGCCCTGCAAATAATAATATTTGGAAAAATTTCTTATTCATAATGATGTTCCTTTTTGTTGTTTGTTAGGACTGTTCTGTGAGTAATCATTAGAAAGATCTCCCTTTCAGATTCAATCCTATTTTGACAGTATCCATACAAATCGTTAAAATAAGCTTAACAGAGATACAATGTTGAATAAGCGAGTCGTGCGATTCTTAAAATAACCAATTTATTAATGAAATCGCTAATTCTTCAAGAGTATATATGCCACAATCCAGAGAAGGGCTGAAATCAGACTTGTCACCAGAAGTTTAATCCCCATATACGGATTTTCTGGGGCGCTAGTAGCATGGCCCTTTTCGATCTTTTCAGGAACATGAACGCCCCAAGGGAGAGCCATAAAAAGGATCACAACCCAAATGATTACATAAAGGAGAAGGCCCGTCATGAAGGACATTAGAGTTAGTTTTCTTCCAAATTATCTTTAGGGGTGGGAACCCGAAAGTCTACTTCAACCTCAATGCCAACTCCCTCAAATCCTTCTAAGGAAGGTTTTTCTGAATGATGGCCCGTGTGAACGGCAGAGGTAATTTCAATTCGTCCTTGTTGGATGGTGGTTTTTACTTCTTCTAATTCAATCAAAACGCCTAAGCAGTCCCTGGGGTTAAAGAAGAGGACGGGTGTGTTATGATACCCCATTTGGGGCGTTCCATCACCAATCACCTGGAGGCCTGCAGCCGTAAGCTGATCACGGGCGGCGATAATATCAGGCACCTCATAGCTCAGGTGGTGGAGACCGCCTGTGGGGTTCCGTTCAAGAAACTTAGCGGTAGGAGAGGTGTCCCCTAAGGGCGTTATCAATTCGATCTTTGTATTGGCAAGATTCACGATAGCAAGGCGAATGTCATGAGCAGGAAGATCTTGAGGGCTGGTGACAAAAACTCCAAAGACGGTTTGGTATTGCTTTATAGCTGCTTCTAAATCAGGGACGGCAATGGCAACGTGATTTAGATTTCCAATCATAAAATTCTCCTTTAAACGCGATATACCTGCACATGAGTTAATGTTTTTTTCCCATAGTATGCCCCTAAAACGCGCCGTGTGGCAAGGCGGGCTGCCTCAGAGACCAACTCATCCTCTTTTCTATCCTCAATGGGAAGGGCCATAAAGGCTTCTTCTATGGCAGCAATGCAATGAGCTGTGAGAATGGCCAATTGTTCTCCTGCCGTAATTCCCGTCAAGAGAACGGTGGGCGGATATTTAAAGGCGCCATCTTTTTTCAAAAGAAGAGTTACAAGAGCATGGCCCGTGCTCATCAAACGGTGCCGCTCATGCATTACTTCACCACGGAAGGGAATAAGTTTTCGGCCATCAAGGGCAAGACGTCCTGATGGAACCTCTTCAATCAACTGGGGTCCTTCAGGAGAGAGTTCAATCAAATCCCCATTATGGGGCGTAATGACAAAGGGTACTTTATGATCAGAAGCCAGTTTAGCTTGCTCCAGAATATGGTGATCTTCCCCATGGACGGGAACGACAATTTTTGGGCGAATCCAGGAATACATCTCCACGAGTTCATCACGATTAGGATGGCCCGAAACATGAATATCGCTTTCATTGGCCGTAATCACTTGTATGCCATTACGCACAAGAAGATTTTGGAGGGCTGCGATTGCTTTTTCATTGCCAGGGATCTGTCGTGATGAAAAGATGACGACATCGCCTCTCTCCAAAGAAATGTGTTTGTCTTCCCCTTTGGCGATGCGTAAAAGAGCTGCTCTTTGTTCGCCTTGGCTTCCTGTACAAATAAGAAGAGTTTCAAAGCGCTCAAGAAAGCCCGCGTCATGATGGCTGAGAAAAGGTGGGTAACCCTTAAAATAATTCAATTCGCGGGCCACTTCATCCACACGATGAAGAGAACGGCCCACAAGGCCAACATAGCGGTTATTGGCAATAGCAGCCTCGACACAGCTGGCAACCCGCGCCACGTTTGAGGCAAAACAGGCAATCAAAACGCGCTTTCCTGGAAACTCGCTGACAAGCTTAATCAAGTTGTCCCGAATTGGCTTTTCCGAGCCAGAGCGGCCTGGCACAAAGACGTTTGTTGAATCACATACGAGGGCTAAGACACCTTCATCTCCCAGTTTTTTAAGGCCTGCTATATCTGTAGGGTCGCCAATCAGGGGATCGGGGTCGATTTTCCAATCGCCCGTATGCACAATCGTTCCTGCAGCGGTACGAATGGCCAAAACGTTGGGCTCAGGAATGGAATGGGTGATGCCATAAAAATCAACGGCGAAAGGGCCAATATCCACGCCCTTGGAGAGGGGAATTTCATGAAGCGGTGCATGAAGACCGGCTTCTTTAAGCTTATGGCGGATGAGAGAAGCGGTGAAAGGGGTTGCAAACATAGGACATTTTAGGCGCGGCCATAAATGGGGAATGGCGCCAATATGATCCTCGTGGGCGTGGGTGAGGACAAGGCCCACCAGATTTTGGACGTGCTCTTCAATAAAAGCTGTATCCGGCATGAGAACTTCAATGCCAGGTGTCTGGTCAAACGTAACCCCCAGATCTACCATCAACCACTTGCCACGGGTGTGATAGAGATTAAGATTCATTCCAATTTCCCCCGAGCCCCCCAGGGGTAAGAAATAGAGTTTATTTGGGTCCAGTTCCATAGTGTCCTATTGTAAAAGATATTTAGAAGTTTTCATATACTTAGCTGACTTAGTGTGTGAAATAGATCCTGAGTCCCTTTCGCTGCGCTCAAGGTCTCAGGATGACAAAAAGATAAAAAGATGTCATCCTGAGGAGCCCGAAGGGCGAGCTCAGGATCTAGGAAAAACAGTTCTACTTCAAAGGCGCAAGGATCATGATAACTCTCTTGCCTTCAAATTTCGGGTCATGCTCAACTTTGGCAATGTCCTGAAGTGTCTCTTTTACACGATTGAGAACGTCCATCCCAAGTTCTTGGTGAGAAAGCTCACGACCTCTGAAACGAAGGGTCACTTTTAGCTTATCCCCGTCATCAATGAATTTCCGTGCACTCCGCATTTTGACCTCAAAGTCATGCTTATCAATGCCAGGGCGGAGCTGCACTTCCTTGATTTCAATAATTTTTTGTTTCTTGCGCATTTCGGCGCGGCGCTTTTGCTCTTCGAATTTATATTTACCATAATCCAAGATTTTGCATACGGGAGGATCCGCATTCGGAGATACCTCAACTAAATCAAGACCCGCTCTATAGGCTCTTTCAAGAGCTTCTTTTTGTGATAACACACCAACCATTTCCCCATTTTCATCAACTAATCTGACTTTAAGGGAAGAAATCTTTTCATTGACGCGGGGGCCACTTGAGGCGCTTCCTTTGTCTTCGTTCATATATTTAGATATGTAATTGCTCCAATGTTTAATTAAAAAAATAAAACCCTTACCGCTTATGAGGCGGAAGCGCTTCTTGTAACAGTTTACCTAATACTTCATTAAGATCAAGGACTTCTTGAGCCTCTCCCCCTAATTTACGTAACGCAACCGTTCCTTCTTCAGCTTCACGCTTGCCAACAACAAGGATATAAGGGACCTTTTGAAGGCTTAATTCCCGTATCTTATAATTAATTTTCTCATTACGAATGTCCAATTCTACGCGCAATCCCGCAGCTTTGAGCTTTTCACAAACCTTTTGGGCATAGGCATCAGCCTCTTGAGTAATGGTCGCCACGACGGCCTGAATGGGAGCGGCCCAGAGAGGGAATTTCCCTGCATAGTGTTCAATAAAAATAGCAATAAAACGCTCAAGAGTTCCTAGAACAGCCCGGTGAATCATGACAGGACGATGTTTCTGGCCATCCTCACCGATGTAGGAAGCGTCTAACCTTTCAGGAAGGACAAAGTCCAGCTGAAGAGTTCCACATTGCCAGTCACGGCCAATGGCATCCTTCAAAATAAACTCAAGCTTGGGCCCATAAAAGGCGCCTTCGCCAGGGTTTAATGTATAGCTAAGGCCCGAAGCGCGAGCCCCGGCTTCAAGGCAAGCCTCTGCCTTATCCCAGATCGCATCCTCTCCGGCCCGGACCACAGGACGGTCAGAAAATTTGACTGTGAGTTCTTCAAAACCTAACTCACGATATACATTAAGCAAAAGAATGCAGAATTTTCGCGTCTCTTCTTCAATTTGATCCTCACGACAGAAAATGTGGGCATCATCCTGAACCATAGACCGTACGCGCGTGAGTCCATGAAGAGCCCCTGAAGGCTCATTTCGCGTGCAGGAGCCAAACTCAGCCATACGGAGGGGAAGATCGCGATAGCTCTTGATACCTTGACGAAAAATTTGAACATGGCAGGGACAGTTCATGGGCTTTAAGGCGAGGGTTTTATCAACATCCTCCACCACAAACATGTTTTCACGGAACTTATCCCAGTGGCCAGAAGCCTTCCAGAAGGAGCTATCCAAAAGTTGCGGGGTGTTAACCTCCACATAATCTTCTGCAGAAATTTTATCACGAATGTAGTTTTGAAGAAGGCGGTAGAGGGTCCAACCTTTGGGATGCCAAAACACACTTCCTTGAGCTTCTTCTTGCATATGGAAAAGGTCCATTTCCTTTCCCAGTTTGCGGTGATCTCTTTTTTCTGCTTCTTCAAGGCGCGTTAAATAGTCCTGAAGATCCTTTTCCGAGGACCAAGCCGTTCCATAAACCCTTTGAAGCATTGGATTTTTTGAATCTCCGCGCCAATAAGCGCCGGCAAGTTTCATCAATTTAAAGGCGTGTCCCAGTTTTCCTGTGGAGGGGAGGTGAGGGCCCTTACACAAATCTACAAAATTTCCTTGGCGATAAATGGTGATTTCGCTGTCCTCGGGGAGGTCAGAGATAATCTCTGCCTTAAAAATTTCGCCCAGGCTCTTGAAATACTTAATCGCTTCATTGCGATCCCAAACTTCCCGGCTTAAGGGCTCATCCCGGTTCACAATTTCATGCATACGCTCTTCAATACGTTTCAGATCCTCTGGCGCAAAGGATTCCTCGCGATACAAATCATAGTAAAAGCCATCTTGAATGGACGGGCCGATGGTGATTTGTGTTTCAGGATAGAGTTCTTTAACAGCTTCCGCAAACACGTGAGCCGCATCATGGCGTAAAACGTCAAGGCCGTGCTCTGAGGGGCGCTTGATGACTTCAAAGGCCGAATCCTTTTCAATCGGACGAGTTAGGTCCCAAAGGTTTTCATCCACACGAACGGCAACTGCCTCTTTTGCAAGGCTAGTGCTGATATTTTTCGCAATTTCCCATCCCGTAATACCTTTTGGAAATTCCCGATGTGAACCATCAGGAAAGCGAATCGTAATCATGGAACCCTCAATTTTATTTGTTGCTGTCTGCATTCTTTAATTTGTAGTCCTAATAAGAGCCCAAGACAACTGAAAAAAAGCGTTTTTAAAGACTTCTTCTTAATTACCCTTTTCCCATCCGCCAGACTCATTCTGCTTCCAATAGGTTACCGCATGTCCCGCCTCCTTATAGGCTTTCCAACGGACTCTGGCAGCCTCAAGGGCCTCAGGATCATTCCCATCAAAGATATCCAAACACCGCTCATAGGAGGCGAGGGAAGGGGAGGTGGCTCCTTCCGTGAGAAACAAAAATCGGGCCCCATTGGGATTTTCATCAAGGGTGGTCAACCACACTGGTTGATCCTCGGGCATTCCCTCTTTAGCGCTGCCGTGAGGGATAAAACTAATCCGTCCAAGGGTCCATAAGGCACTATTAAGATAGTCGAGCCGCTCCTCGCTAGTGCACATAACAACAGCACGCTTTTGAGCCGCAAGGGTTTTCTCAAGGAGGAGGGGGAGGGCCCTCTCCAAAGGAGAGGTGGTCAAATGATAAAAGCCAATATCTGTCATCGTTTTCTTCTAAGTTTCTAGGATTGATTGATGGTACAGTAGCAATCTTTTTATGAAGAAGAAAGAGGTCAGTAAAGTTATCGTCATTGCGAGGAGCGTTAGCGACGAAGCAATCCATAAGAAACGAGGTTACACTCTATAGTGATTAATTATTGAGTTAAGAAGCTAGCAAAAAATGGATTGCCACACCTTGCTTCGCAAGGTTCGCAATGACGATGGAAAAAATTTCTTATCCAAACAGATTATAAATACGAGCTGATCCGCAAAAAAGATTGATAATTTCTCATTTCAGTGCTCTCATAAAAGACATCAAAATAACGCATAATATATATTATGGAAAATAGATGATGATCAGAACAACGATATGTCTAATTCTTGCGTTTTCGCCTCTCAATCTCGCTGCTGAACCTTTTGAGGTTCACGCGACAGCCGCAACGGATCTTCCCGTACAGAAATCCGATATCATGGATGATCCCGCCATTTGGGTGAATCACAAATATCCTGAACAAAGCCTAATCCTTGGCACAAACAAAGAAGAACCCTATGGAGGCCTTTATGTATATTCATTGGATGGAAAGTTAAAAGAATCCCTTCAAATTGGCCCCATCAACAATGTGGACCTACGCACAGGTTTTCCTATGGCCCATACGCTGACAGACATTGCGGTTGCTACTTTTAAGCCGGATAAACGCCTTGCTTTCTTTGCTATCTCTCCAGAAACAGGCAAAATCACTTATTTAGGGTTTG
Source organism: Alphaproteobacteria bacterium (assembly GCA_021731585.1). Classification (GTDB taxonomy): domain Bacteria; phylum Pseudomonadota; class Alphaproteobacteria; order UBA9655; family UBA9655; genus UBA9655. The sequence goes on along the minus strand of JAKFXB010000036.1, from coordinate 11,474 downwards.
GGGACCATACATTTGAGAAAAAACCCTATGGCGTATGCCTTCAAAAGCAAGGCAATGACTTCTATGCAGTCGTTACTTTTAAATTTAGTGGCGCTGAAAAATGGAAATTTTGGGCGGAAAATGATGGGCTTCACATGGAAAAAGTGATCTCTTATCCTATTAAAACCCTTGCTGAAGGCTGTGTTGTGGATGATTTAACGGGCACTGTTTTTATTGGCGAAGAAGATCAAGGAATTTGGACCTTTCCAGGAGGAAAGCCACCTCAGATGTTCGCTAAAGTTGGCGAGAATGGTCTCACAGCTGATGTGGAAGGTCTCGCCCTTTATGAGGATAAGTACCTGATCGCTTCAAGCCAAGGAAGCAGTAGTTATAATATCTACCAGCCCTCCCCTCCTTATCGTTTTTTAGGCACTTTTAAAATTACAAAAGGCGCCCAAGAAGGCACGGAAGATACAGACGGTATTGACGTCACCCCTGCAAACCTTGGCGGTCCTTACACAATGGGACTTTTTGTAGCCCATGATAACCGCACTTCTAAAGGCGGTGGGTCGAATTTCAAGCTTGTGCCTTGGAAAGATATTGCGCAGGGTCTTCAAAAAGCTCAATGAGTAGAAGTTAAACTTGTTATAGAATGATTCCTATTTTGCTTGTTCGCCTCCAGGCTAATAAACTGAAAAGAAGGCATAGAACCCCAAAGGAAATGAAAAAAATATCATAGTTTGATAAGGATACATGATAGAGAATCAAATCACTAACTCCCAAAGAGATAAAAAGGACTCCCATGCATAAATAAAGGACGACACTTAGGGGAAAATGGCGCTTTGACGCATATTTGCCTATCCCATAGATATTTTTAGCCCGCTCATTCATTTCTTCAATTTCACTTACCTTTTGCGCACAATTCTCACTACACACAAGAAAGTCTTCATTTTTTTGACAGCACTCTTGGCATAGCCCTTTAAAACAGTGACGGCACAATCCTATCGCTTCCTTCGTCTGATGATTATAGCAATGCATGGTAAGTTCCTTAAAATGAGGGTGTTTTATTTATCAATATATAAAAAAGGTTTGACATCTGTCAAAATTATATTGTTGAAAAGATCCTGAGTTCGCCACGTTGTGGCTCCTCAGGATGACAACTCTTTGTATTTAAACATAAAAAACATAAAAAGTGTCATCCTGAGACCTTTCGCAAAGCGAAAGGGACTCAGGATCTCTTTGAAATACCAGGAAACCACGGTTTCAAGAATTGATTTCAGTCGCTACTTCTTGCAGCTATAGTCTTAAGTTTTTCGTTCTCAGCCCTAAGTCTTTCAACTTCAGAAAGAAGAGCTGCTTTTTCTTGTGCTGCACTCTTTCTTTCCTTTTCAATATCATCGGCAGCGTGAAAAACAAGTCTTCTTAAATACATTTCCCGCGTTTTAAGATCATCTGGCCAATATAGAGGTGTTTCTATGAGCTTTGAAAGCCGAGTGATAGCCTTTTTTCTTGTTGGGAGTATCCCCATTATAGTCCCTATTTTCATAGATTCATGAGAGTACACTCCCGACTCTTCTAAAAGAGGATTTATAAGACGGCCACCAAGATATCGTTTTGTGGGATTAAAACTAAGCCTTTCTTGTAAAAGAGGAAGTTCATAAGTGCAAGTTGTATCCTCCAATTCTTGATCATTATAATAGCCATATTTATCTATAATGGCATCAATATAAAAGTAGAGATTACGAGCTCACTGATCCTCTTTTTCGTTCCGTGCTGCAGCCTCTAACTCAGGCCACGTAAAAGTCACTTTTCGTTTATCATAGGGAAATAGCGCGCTTTGTGTAGAAGCTTCCTCTATCTCTTGATCAGGGGTGGGAGAAGAAGAAGAAGGCCCAGCTACTATACTAGTCGATGTGAACGAGGCAGATTCGTCTTTATCTATCTCTCCTTCCATTGCATAAGCGCTGCATGATAAAGAAAGCATGGCACATAAAGTAAATAATTTTTTTTCAAACACATTAAAACTCCTAAAATTTGTTATCTATTTATTTAACACTTAATAAATCTTGTCAATATAAACTTTAGCTAGTATATAAAAAAATTTTCCATTTGGGGTGTTGTCACAACTCTCTTTCACCCGCTAACATAAGAAAAAACAAAGGATGACTTTTATGAGAATTTTCTCAATTCTATGCACTTTATTTCTTTTTTCGGCACCAGTTCACGCTTCCTTTACCTTAAGCAGCCCTGCCTTTGATAATAAGGCTCCCCTCCCCCTCAAGTACTCAGGAAAAGGACGGGACCTCTCCCCTCCCCTTGCGTGGCAAAATCCACCCTCAGGGACAAAATCCTATGCCTTGATTTGCGATGATCCGGATGCTCCTTCTGGCATCTGGACTCACTGGGTTCTTTATAATATTCCGTCAAGCGTAAAAAACATCGCCGAGGGAAAAACTCCCAAGGGAGCGATCCTCGGCAAAAATAGCTGGGGAAAAACTTCTTATAACGGACCCAATCCCCCCTCTGGCACCCATCATTATATATTTACCCTTTATGCATTAGATGCGCTATTAGCTCTTCCAACCGACCTTACGAGCGATCAATTAGGACAAGCCATGAAAGGCCATATTCTTGATAAAGCTACCTTAGTAGGAACTTTTACAAAAGAGTAATATAATGATAAAAATCAAACACTTATTATTCATAGCCAGTCTGCCAGCGGCGGGAATTCTGATTGCTTTAACCGTCCTTATTTTCTCTGGTCTGAAGGATCAGATGGGCAAAGCGGACGTTGCTTTAGTGCTTGGCAATACGGTGAATACGGATGGAACGCCATCTCCCCGCCTTAGGGCAAGGTTAGATAAAACTCTTGAGCTTTACCGTGAAGGCTATTTTCCAACAATTATCGTGAGTGGTGGCATAGGGATTGAAGGATACGATGAGGCAAAAGTTATGGGCGATTATCTCGTCTCCCATGGGGTTTCCGCTGACCAAATTATTATAGATAATGAAGGCATAAATACCTATGCGAGTGCTAAAAAAACCTTGCAGATTATACGCGACTCTAACAAAAAGAGCGTCTTTGTTATTTCTCAGTATTTTCATTTGCCGCGCGCGCGTGTAACACTTGAGCGTCTTGGGATATCACCTGTTTACTCTGCTCATGCGAATTTCTTCGAATGGCGGGATATTTATTCCTCATTACGCGAAGTTGCCGCTTATATAAGTTACGCATTGCGTGATTAATGCTAAATCACTCCAGAGAAATCAAACTAATCCGATTATTCTGAATGCCAATGGCCACCTTGCCCTCTTTTAGGGCAAGGGCGGCATTGCCAAAGACCTCCCGACGCCACCCTTCAAGGGCGGGAACATTGGGGTCCGATGAGCGAGCGATGATCTCAAGATCCATAGAAGTCGCAATAAGCTTTGCTGCAACGTTATATTTATCCGCCTTAATTTTCAGGAGAAGCTTAAGCATTTCAAGAAGAGCTGAGGCTCCTGGAGGAGAAGCCCCTTCCTTTTTAACTTGAGGACAATCTTCCAAAGGCAGATTTATCCCTTTTTGAATCAGGGCAAGGAGTTCTTCCCCTCTATTCTTCTCACTCAAGAAGGCTGCCATCCCTCGCATACGGCTGAGCTCATCACGGGTTTTAGGAGCCGCTGCAGCTAGCTCTAGCATCATTTCATCGCGTAAAATACGCCCCCGAGGCACATTACGCCTTTGAGCCATAAACTCTCGCCAAGCCGCAATTTCTCGAAGAATCCCCAACATCCGCGGCTTAGGTGAACGAACTTTTATTCTCTTCCAAATGTTATAGGGATCAATCTCATAGGTTTTAGGATCGGTGAGGATAGCCAATTCTTCTTCCAACCAATGAAGGCGATCTTCCTTAAGCAGTTTGCTATAAAGTTTTTCATAGATCACCCGTAAATGGGTAACATCACCAAGAGCATAGGCAAGTTGTTTGTCTGTCAGTGGTCTTTGAGCCCAATGAGTATAGCGAGAAGATTTATCGAGAGAAACCTTGGCAAGGGATTGAACTAAAACGTCATAGCCCACCGACTCGCCAAAACCACAGACCATGGCCGCAATTTGGGTATCAAAAAGCCGGGCAGGAATTTGACCAGACATGTGATAAAAAATTTCTACATCTTGGCGGCCTGAATGGACCACTTTGACCAAGTGGGGATTTTGCAGTAACTCAAAAAATGACGCTAAATCTAATTCTTTAGAGAGAGGGTCAATAATAAAGGCTTCCTCAGAAAGTCCCAATTGAATGAGGCATAACTGAGACCAATAGGTTGTTTCCCGAACAAACTCTGTATCAAGGGTAACAAAGATCTCCTGGGCGGCTCGCTCACAAAGGTCTTTTAAATCCGATGTTTTTGTAATAATTTTCATGCATTCTCGTTATCATTGAAACCGAGTCTTGACAAGAGAGTCAGAATGCCTACCACTAAAGAAATAATTTTCTAAGAAGAGAGAACTCAATGTTAAACCCTTATCGTTCCCATACTTGCGGCGATTTACGCATTTCAAACACTAAAGAAACCGTCCGTCTTTCCGGTTGGGCCCACCGGAAGCGAGATCATGGCCAATTGCTTTTTATTGACTTAAGAGATCATTATGGCCTCACCCAATGCGTGATTGATGTGGATAACTCTTTTTTTAAGCTTGCTGAAGAGGTCAAATTAGAAAGTGTCATTACCATTGTGGGCCGCGTCGTTCAAAGAATGCCTGATACGGTCAACCATCAGATGCCAACGGGAGAGATCGAAGTCGTTATCGATGAACTTATTATTCAATCAAAGGCCGATCTCCTCCCCCTTCAGGTGAATAGCAACGCCGAGTTCCCCGAAGAAACCCGTCTGAAATATCGCTTTTTAGACTTAAGACGTGAGAAAATGCATGAGAATATTATCCTTCGAAGCAAAGTTATTTCTCGCCTGCGTCAAAAGATGATTGACCAAGGATTCCTTGAGTTTCAAACGCCCATTTTGACAGCGAGCTCGCCGGAAGGGGCTCGAGATTATTTGGTGCCAAGTCGCCTCCATCCAGGAAAATTTTATGCTCTTCCCCAAGCGCCACAACAATTTAAGCAGCTATTGATGGTGGCTGGCTTTGATAAATATTTCCAAATCGCGCCTTGTTTCCGGGATGAAGATGCTCGCGCTGACCGCTCTCCTGGTGAATTTTATCAGCTCGACTTTGAGATGTCCTTTGTCACTCAAGAAGATGTTTTTACGGCGATTGAACCCGTCCTTCACGATGTTTTTGTTGAGTTTGGCAAGGGAAAGACAGCTACCCCCCTTCCCTTCCCTCGCATCCCTTATGCAGAAGCCATGATGAAATATGGCTCTGATAAGCCCGACTTGCGAAATCCTTTGATTATTACTGATGTCACTGATGTTTTCAGGGGATCGGACTTTGGCCTTTTTGCAAATGCCATCGAACACGGATCCATTGTCAGAGCCATCCCTGCGCCAAAAACAGCAGAGAACGCCCGGAGTTTCTTTGATAAAATGAACGAATGGGCCCGTGAGCAAGGCGCTGGTGGCCTTGGATACATTGTTATGGCTCCTGAAGGTCCAAAAGGTCCCATCGCCAAACATTTAGATGAAGAGCGTCTTAAAAAACTGCGCTTTATCACGGGCGTTCAAGAGGGAGATTCCGTTTTCTTTGCATGTGACAAACCCAAAGTTGCCGAAAAACTTGCCGGGCTTGCCCGCACTCGTTTAGGAGAAGAGCTAAACCTGATTGATAAAAACGCCTTTAATTTCTGCTTTATCGTTGACTTTCCTATGTATGAGTATGACGAGGATAAAGGCAAGATTGAGTTCTCCCACAATCCTTTCTGCATGCCCCAAGGTGGTCTTGAGGCTTTGGAGACAAAGGATCCTCTTGATATTATTGCTTACCAATACGACATCGTTTGCAATGGATTAGAGCTCTGCAGTGGCGGCATAAGAAATCACCTTCCCGAAATTATGATCAAAGCTTTTACTCTTGCAGGATATAGTCAGGAGCAAGTGGAGCAGAAATTTTCCGGTATGTTGAATGCTTTCCGGTATGGTGCTCCTCCCCATGGTGGAGCGGCCCCTGGCATTGATCGCATCGTGATGCTTTTAGCCGATGAGCCCAACTTACGTGAAGTTGTGGCCTTCCCGATGACACAGCGCGCAGAAGACCTTCTTGTAGGTGCCCCTGCTGAGGCTACACCAGAGCAATTGAAAGAGCTTCATATTCGTCATGTTTTACCCCCCACGAAAACAGAGAGTAAGCCTTGAAATAGATGCAAATAAATCCATCAGTTACAGCTTTATTAGATCCTGAGTCCCTCTCACTACGTTCGAGGTCTCAGGATGACAAAAATCTAGAAGGATGTCATCCTGAGGAGCCCTTTAGGGCGAGCTCAGGATCTAGCGTAAGATGGTAGAGGTTTTTCGCCATGTTCATTGAAGAAGCCTATGAAAAAAATACCCTTTTTCGGATCATTCTGATCCTTCTCACTTTTATGATCTTAGGCATGGTCGTTTTGGGCGGTTTGACGCGTCTTACAGGGGCCGGACTTTCTATTGTAGAATGGAAGCCCATCGTGGGAATCCTCCCTCCCCTCACCACAAGTGAGTGGCTTTTAGAATTTTCCAAATACCAACAAAGTCCTGAATTTCAACAAATCAATTTTTCCATGACCCTTGCGGATTTTCAAAATATCTTTTGGCTTGAATACGTTCATCGCCTCTGGGGACGACTTTTGGCCCTTATCCTTCTTATCCCCACGCTTTTAATGATCTTTAAAAAACAACATCTCGAACTGTGGCCTTATCTGGCTCTCCTCTGGATTTTTGGCTTTTCTCAAGGACTTATGGGATGGCTTATGGTGAAAAGCGGTCTCACCCATAACCCTCATGTAAGCCCTTATCTCTTGGCTGCTCACCTACTTTTAGGCTTTGCTCTTTTTGGAATCTCTCTTTGGATGACGTTAAAGCTGTATCAACCCTCTCTTCAAATATTAAGACAAGGTTATTCAGAGAGGGCGTATCAAAAATTGATGAAGCTTTGTCTTGGTGCTCTTCTACTTGTGCTTTTAACTGCCTTTATGGGCGCCTTGGTTGCAGGACTTAAAGCTGGTCTTCTTTATAATACCTTCCCTTTGATGGGAAATGATCTTATCCCGCCTGAGATTTTTAGTCGTGAGCCTTGGTGGCAAGATGCTTTTGAAAACCCTGTAACCGTACAATTTTTCCATCGCCTCTTGGCTCTCATTACAGCGGCTTTTTGCTTTGGGATATGGGTATACCAACGGAGCTGCCTCATCCCCCCTCGCCTCTCTCTAGCTTTGGGAGCTGTTGCTGTAGCAGCTCTCCTTCAAGTTTCCTTGGGCATTGTAACTCTTCTTCTGGTTGTTCCTATAGAAATAGCTGTTCTTCATCAAGGATTTGCTTTTATTTTATTTGGAAGTCTTTTCTTTGCTCTTTTTCTGATTTACACTCGTAAAAGTGATTTATAAGGATTTACGTTTATGACCATTCCTTTTACGAAAATGCAAGCCCTGGGCAATGATTTTGTTCTGATTGAAGAAAGTGCCCTCAAGGCCCCGCTCACGACAAAACAGGTCCGTTTCCTGGCCGACAGGCGCCGGGGCATTGGATGTGATCAACTTATTATCTTTAAGGACTCTCCTCATGCGGATGCCACCATTGGCTTTTTTAATGCCGATGGCAGCACGGCGCAGGCATGCGGCAATGGGACCCGCTGTGTCGCTTATTATTTGGGCAAAGATCAAGGGACCATACAAACCCCCTCCTTTCTTTCCCAATTTTGGAAAAAGAAAAATCAAATTACGATCTCTCTTAAAGATCCAACTTTCCAAGGCAGCCATCTTATAGGACACCGCATTAATGTTGGAAACTCTCACTTTGTGGTCTTTACGGATGACTTTGCAGAATATGATTTTGAAGGGTTGGCCATGTCTGTCCAGCCCTCCCGCGGCATCAATGTGGAGCTGGCTCAAATTATCTCCCCTAAAAAGATAAAAGCAAAAGTGTGGGAGCGCGGCACTGGTGTAACTCCGGCCTGTGGATCAGGCGCTTGCGCTGTGGGCATATTAGCTTTAAAATTAGGCTTTATTGAAAAAACGCCGGTCTCTGTTGAAATGCCGGGCGGAACTTTAATTGTGAATTGGAGAGAGAATAAACCCCTCCTTTTAACGGGCCCTGTTGAATTTTGTTATGAAGGAATTGTTGATATTCCATGACCACTGAAGTTGTTACTTTTGGATGCCGCCTGAATGCCTATGAGTCAGAAGTCATCAGAGAAAAAGCTCTCTCTGCCGGCCTGGCCAATGCAGCCATATTTAATACCTGCGCTGTGACGGCAGAGGCGGAGCGCCAAGCGCGTCAAGCGATTCGCAAATACAGACGCGAAAATCCTGACACTAAGATTATTGTTACGGGCTGCAGCGCTCAAATTAGCCCTGAGACCTACTCCAAAATGCCTGAGGTGGACCAAATTCTTGGTAACCGTGAGAAAATGGAGGAGAAATATTTCCTTCCCCTCCCCGCCCATGAACGGGTTATTGTCAATGACATTATGTCCATCAAGAAAACGGCAGAACATTTAATTGCAGGTTTTGATGGAAAGGCGCGAGCTTTTATTCAAGTTCAAAACGGCTGCAACCACCGCTGTACTTTTTGCACCATCCCCTATGGCCGAGGGAATAGCCGCAGCGTCCCCTTAGGGGTTATCGTCGATCAGACGCGCCTTCTGCTTGAAAAAGGATTTAAGGAAATCGTTCTAACGGGCGTTGATATTACGGCCTATGGGGAAGATTTACCTGGCACACCTACCCTAGGGCAAATTGTGAAGCGGCTCCTTGCTCACGTTCCCGAGCTCCCGCGCCTTCGCCTTTCTTCAATTGACTCCGTTGAGGTGGATGAGGATCTGCTGCAGGTTTTCGAACGGGAGCCGCGCCTGATGCCCCATCTTCATTTGAGTCTCCAAGCGGGAGATGACATGATTTTAAAGCGCATGAAACGCCGCCATCTCCGCCAAGATGCCATTGATATTTGCCATAAATTTCGCGCATTACGCCCCGACACCACCTTTGGCGCTGATATTATTGCTGGTTTTCCAACGGAAACGGAGGAGATGTTTGAAAATACTCTCCGCATCGTTGACGAATGTGACTTAACTTTTCTTCATGTGTTTCCTTACTCTCCAAGACAAGGAACCCCCGCCGCTCGTATGCCGCAAGTCCCCAAGGACATACGCAAAGAGCGAGCCGCACGTCTGAGAAATGCAGGCCAAAGAAACCTTAAAAAAACCCTGCAGTCTTTTGTTCATAAGGATATCAGTGTTCTCTTTGAAAGCGAATCTCAAGGACACAGTGAGCATTTTCTAAAGGTAGAAGCTACCCTGCCCCAAGCACCGGGATCTCTTGTCAAAGCCAGAGTTTTAGAAGCAAAAGGAGACCACCTTATTGCTGAGGTGTTATCATGAGCAATTGGTTTTCGCGTCTTAAGGACGGTCTCAAAAAGTCATCCACTCGCCTTACAGAAGGAATCACGACTCTTGTTACCCACCGTAAGTTGGATGATGAGATGCTGGAAGAACTTGAAGATCTTTTGATCACAAGTGATTTGGGTGTGGAATCTGCTCAAGAGCTGATTAAAAAACTCAGCAAAAAGAAGTATAACCAGAACATTTCGATTGAAGAGGTGAAAGAAAGCTTTGCTGAAGACATTGAAGCTATTCTTGCCCCTCATGCCATCCCTTTGGTGCCTGAGGGTGGCTCAAAGCCCTTTGTTGTGCTGGTTCTTGGAGTTAATGGTTCAGGGAAAACCACCACCATTGGTAAATTGGCCAAGCAATGGAAAGGTCAAGGTTATCAGCTTTCTCTTGTGGCCGGCGATACCTTTCGGGCCGCAGCCATTGAACAACTAGAAGTCTGGGCTCAGCGCGCGGACGTTCCCTTGGAAAAAGCCCCCTCGAAAGATGCCGCTGGCCTTGTGTATGATTCCCTTGAAAAAGCCAAAAGCCGCCGTGATGACATCGTAATCATTGACACCGCAGGACGCCTCCAAAACAAAACAGAATTGATGGAGGAGCTTAAGAAAATCAAACGAGTTATCCAAAAAGTTGATCCCTCAGCGCCCCATGCCACTCTTTTGGTTTTGGATGCCACTACGGGACAAAATGCTCTGAATCAAGTTCAGGTCTTCCGAGAAGTTGTGGATGTTTCAGGGCTCATTGTGACAAAGCTGGATGGAACTGCAAAGGGAGGTGTCCTTGTTGCCATTAGCAAACAATTCAGCCTGCCCATTCATGCAGTGGGCGTGGGAGAGCACATCGATGATCTCCACAGCTTTTCCGCGAAAGATTTTGCGGTGAACTTACTGGATACTAAAGATCGTTTGTCGTAGGCCGAGTTTTTCGATTAGCCATTTGTGAACATTAATCAAAAAGGTCATCCAATATTATATAATCTGACTAAAATTTTCTGCTCAACGGGAAACCAGCTCATCCTCAGGTACATAATCGATAAAAAGCACTCCATTGAGATGATCAATTTCATGTTGAATCAGGCGTGCAAGGAAACCTTTGACTCTTCCGGTTACCTTTTCTCCCTCAGGGGTCCAGGCTTCGTAGGTAATTTCCGTAAAGCGAGGAATTTCTCCCGCAAGTCCATCCACGGAAAAGCAAGCTTCCCAATCGGTGGTTTTTTTCTTTGAAACGGGCTTAAAAGACGGATTAATCCATATGGATTTAGGGAGCATATCCGTGAAATCCTCACGATATTTTTTCAGCTCTTCATCATTGGCTTCCAAAATAATAACCCGCTTGCTATAGCCAATCTGCGGTGCGGCAAGCCCCCCGCAGTTTTCTTCCCTATCAAATTTTTCTTCGAGCTGGCGAATGATCTCTCTTGTTTCCTCATCAAGCGGAAAGTTGATTGGTGGCGTGGGCGTGCGTAAGACGTCCTTGTTCTGAGACGAAGGATCGTTAATAACAACATAAGATGGCAACTTGTTTTTAAACAATTGAATCATTTTTCTATTGAACCGTCTCTTCAAAAAGTAATCAAGGATTTTTTTACCAATTTCAGGTAAACTCCTAAAAAATGGAGACAACAAGCGTGGAATCACTTTTGCCCTGGATAGGCGTTCTTACACTTATCCTGTTTTTTTTAATTTTGGATTTGGGTGTTTTTAATAAGATTCCCCACAAAATTTCTATGCATGAAGCCTTGAGTATGAGCATCGCTTGGATTGTCCTTGCCCTTTGTTTCAATCTTGGTGTTTGGTATTGGAAAGGAGGCGAGCCTGCTTTAGCTTTTTTTACCGGCTATTTGCTCGAAAAACTACTGAGCCTTGATAATATGTTTGTGTTTCTGATCATCTTTAATTTCTTTAACATTATCCCTCGCCATCAACATCGCATTCTGTTCTGGGGAATTTTAGGGGCCATTATTTTCCGCCTTCTTCTTATT
>JAKFXB010000035.1 GCA_021731585.1 Alphaproteobacteria bacterium | reverse complement strand
TCCCATGACCCTTGAAATGTTACCCATTCCCTTTCAACCTTGGGTAAGATATATTTGCAACAGGCGGCAATGTCCCCTCGATTTTGTGGCCATCCCTGCCATACTCATGATGGCGAGTCTCATTGGTGCCCGGTGTAGCATTAAGCCCAATTCTCAGGACGATTGGACCGTTGTCCCCAACTTATGGGGAGGCATTTTAGGAGATCCAGGAACCTTAAAATCACCCATTTGTTCAGAAGTTCTCTTTCCCTTCGGGCATTTAGAGCTGAAAGCTAAAAAAGAGTACACGGAAAAAAAGAGCCAGTTTGAGGCTGAAAAAACTGCCTTCATTGAAGCAAAAAATCTCTTAGAACGGCAAATTAAAGAGGTCATTGAACAAGAAAGTGAGGAAGAGCTTAGCTCCCTTAAGGAACAACTCGCTGACCTTCTTAAACAATGTCCTCCAGAGCCTCATTTTAAACGTTATAAAGTCAGCGATACAACCCTTGAAAAAATGCACGAGATTTTATCTCATAATTCTGGAGGCGTTCTAATTTATCGAGATGAGCTGATGGGCTTTCTGGAAAGTTGGGAAAAGAAAGGCCATGAATCAGACAGAAGCTTTTATCTTGAAGCTTGGAATGGCGATAAGCCCTACACCATCGATCGCATGGGCCGAGGCACTATTCATGCGCAAAATATCTGTGTTTCTATTTTAGGAACAACTCAACCAGACAAAATAACGGCTTATTTGAATAAGGCGCTTACAAAACTTGATAACGATGGTCTATTGCAGCGCTTTCAGTTGTTGGTTTACCCAAACAAAACACCTTGGAAACTGGTAGATCAGTATCCTGATTCTTTTGCCAAAAACCGTATTCTTCACATCTGTAAAACAATTGATGCCATGGTGTTTACAGAGTATGGAGCAAAATCCCCAGAACTTCTTTATGAAGGCCAGCATGCCATTCCTTACTTTCGCTTTTCCTGGGAAGCTCAACAGTTCTTTCACGATTGGATCAAGCAACTCCAAGAAAAGCTTGAAGGAAACAACCATCCCATCATTTTGCAGCATCTTTCAAAATACCGCAGTCTGATGCCCTCCTTAGCTCTAATCTTTCATATCGTTCATCTTGCCGATGGACAAAAAGACCGAGATGTCACCTTAGAATCGGCTAAGAGAGCAGCTGCTTGCTGTGACTACCTCGAATCCCATGCTCGCCGTATCTACGGGATGGTGTTAGATACGACCTTTGAGCTTTTTCCCAAGCTCTCAAAAGCAGAAGAGCTCCTTGTTTGGATAAAAAAACAATCCAATAACACAAGTGATCCTCTTACTCGACGCTTCATTATGCGTTACTCCAAATTCAGAAGTTCAAAAGAGCTCGATCCTCTTCTCTCCGATCTCATTCAAATGGGCTATATCCAAGAAACTTCTCAGGGATGTTTTAGCCTTTCTCCCTAGCTCTTCAATTCCAACATAGCTTCTGTTGCTTTTTCAAGGGATGCCCTAATGGGGTCAATGTTAAGATGGGCATATATGGCTGTTGACTTTTGGTCCTTATGTCCCAACGTCCCGCCAATAATGTAACTATTTGCTCCCGTTGCGGCTTGCCAACTCCCTACCGTCCTTCTTAAATCGTGTATTCTAAGATCTTTTATTCCTGCACGGTTTAATATGCGCTTCCATCCTGATTTAGGCTCAATAAGATGGCCAGTCTTTCCTGTGCCTTCAAATACCCAGCCTCTATTTCCGTATTTTTGAAGACGGTCTTTTAAAATTTTAATTACCTTTGCTACCAACGGCACACGCAGAGGATCCCCATTTTTTGTTTCAGGAATGAGCCATTCTTGGCGTTCAAAATGAATATCCTCCCAACGCATCTCAAGAACATTTGATTTTCGAGCACCTGATAAGAGAGAAACATAGATATAATCACGAACAGTATCATTTGGCTCTGCATCAAGACTTTCAAAAAAACGAGGTAATTCATCAGGATGTAAAAAGCGATTTCGCGATTTTTCTTTATACTTTTTTACCCCTTGTGCTGGATTGACTCCCTCCCAGCCCCATTCAATGGCTTTATTATAAATGGCCTTAATTCTTTCAAGGAGCCGATTTGCTTGATAAAGCCCACTTTCACTGCTTATTTTTTCATGAAGAGCCTGCACTTCTTGTTTTGTAATGCTTGACGCCTTTCTTTTAAACCAGTGAGATAAAAACTTATTAACCTCCCTCTCGTCATACTTCCAACTTTTCTTATGAGGTTTACTATATCTTTCCATAAAAGTAGAAAACATCTCTCCGAAAGAGAGGTCAGAGCGCACTTTTTTCTTTTCTGCATTGGGATTTTTACCAGAAATGATTTCAGCAATAACTTTTTGAGCTTTTAAACGAGCTTCTTCGACGGTCATCTGGGGATACTTTCCCAAGCTCACTCGAATGGGAATTTCTCCTAATTTCCTATAAACTTTAAAAGATTTAGCTCCCTGATGAGTGACCATCAATTCCAAACCTTGTACCTTTGTATCGTAGAGATACAGACGTTTATCTTTAGGAGGTAGGGGAAGAACTTCGATCATTTTTTTCGTAAAATTGACGTGTTTTTTAGAAGTGCTCATCATCTTATTCCTCCTTCACTGGGTATACGCCGGGTATACTACAGACATCAAATTTTGTAAACTTTCATGCAATTTTAACAAATGAACTTTTATCTAACTAATTGATTTTAATATGTTAGTATAATTTCATAAACATAGATAAACCCTGCACCGAGAGGCTGTTAACCACTGGGTCGGCGGTTCGAGTCCGTCCCGGGGAGCCAGCAAAAGCTTGTCCATACTGGACACATAGGTAACAGAATGTTCCGAAGACATAGGTGACACCCCTATCCGCAAAAGGGGTTGTCTAAAGGTTGTAAAGTCCTCTCTTCTAAATCAATGTATTCAAGATCATAACACATAAAGCTAACCAACCAAATATTTTCCTCCACTTCTTTAAGCCCCAGCATTTGGCCAGCAAAGACCGTAGAAAGATTAATTTTCTTTCGATGAAGACAAATACGCCCACAGCTGGTGACTAAGATCGTACGATCATGGAAAGGATATTCTAATGGTTCTAGACCATTATATTGGCGTGTGGAATCGATATAAAGATTCCCAGGGCAACGCATTTCTATCCCTTCATGAGGACGCTCATAATTATATTCCTGAATAAAAGCATCAAAGCTATCCTATGTTTCATCCATTTAATACTGTTCAATGCCAAATTTGATGACAGAAATGATGATGTTCTCATAAGATTTTTCCCATTTCAATGTCTTGAGGATCGCCTTCATAGCCATCCGGGTCATTGAAAGGCATTTCGGTATAGCCCTGCTTTCGGTAAAAGGTATGAGCATCGGGAGAGGATTGGGTCAACAAAATCTTGTAGCTTTTCTCGTTGAGCCAACGCTCACACAAGGTTAAAAAGTGCCCCCCAAGGCCTTGGCTTCTAAAAGATTCATCAATCACTATGATCCGTATGGCGGCCCGTTGTTCGGGCCAAAGCTGAAGGTGAGCATACCCCACGATTTTTGTGCCCTGGTAAAAAACAAAATGAATATGATCCTTTTGGTCAAAGGTCCAAGTATAGGGATCGGCCATAGGAACCTTATCAAAAAAATACTTATTCCTGAAATGACGCGCAGCTTTCCATTCATCATGATGGGCACAAAACCGCATGCCAAGACCCTCAAAGCCGGCCTGGTTTAATGTCTTTTTAATGAAGGCGTCTTTTCCTAAGTTAAACTGACTCACTTTGGCATTGTTTGCTTTAGGTTCAAATCCTTGTTTCACCAGCTCTAATTTTAAATTTGCATATTCTTCAAGAGCTTTTGGGTGTGCGCGCAAATAATCTCGAAACAAAAGGTTGAGCTCAACTTCGGGATTTCCCTCCTCATAAACATGGAGGTTAATATTCGAAAGGGGAGACCTTTTGCTAAACCCAAGATGAAAAGGAATATTGAATTCTCCTCTATACTCATAGCCGATCTTTTTAAGGAGAGGAATTGAAAGCCCTCCTTCTTTCACAACAGCAATAATATCAATTTTAGGCTTTGCACAAAGCCCTCGCACTGCTGTAGACCCCACATGATGGACAGCAACACACGCATCGCCCAGAGCCTGCTTAATACGTGCCGCTTCTTCCTCAAACATCTGAGGCCATTCAGGGTTATAAGGAACGACTTCAATCTTCCGGGACATGCTCAAGCCTTCTTAAGGGATAAATTTACAAACGAACGCTTTGCAAAAATTATTCCAAAGGATTACAAATGTTAAGAAGAAAATGGGGGAGGAAAAAATTGATGGATATTTATAAGCAGAGAGTTATTTTATTGGGAGGAGAGTTCATGCGTCAATCCCACTGTATAAATTAACATTTTCTCCACATTGATATCTCAGATTATATTTTCCTTCAAAAGGGTTACAGTTAAAACCGCATTTTTCATAGAAATCCTTTCCTTCTGCATCCGTTTCTATCTCACACGTCTTGAAGCTCAAATCTTTTATGGCTTGTGTGATGAGTACCTTTCCGATCCCTTGATTTTGGTAAGCTTTCAGAAGGGCAATGTGTTTGATGATGCCATGGTTTTTATGAATTTGGAGACCTATAATTTTTTGTACTTTTTTTGGCGTTGGGAAGACAATGACAAGCTTTGTCAAATCCTGAACTTCAGTTGAATTACAAGGTTTCATTTTAATCATTGATCCTTACACAAACCACTCAACATTCTTCCAGTTCCCAGGATTTTTCTTCTTGGCTTGTACACGCGTTTCCCAGCTTCCCACATGGATTTCAAGCTTATGGCCATCGGGATCAAGAAAGTAAAGAGAGTTACCGAGTGAGGTATTTTCTTTAAAAATGATAGCATCTGAGTTGATAATCCGCTCTGACATAGCCCTAAAATCTTCCTGTGAGACGGAAAAAGCGTAATGAGTACTGCAGCTCGTTTCCTGCCGAGATACATCTCGATCAAGACAAAACCATAAACAGCCCAGCTGATTTGGATTTCCGACAAGGAAATAGGCGCTTCCTTCCCATCTACAAAGAGGGGTAAATCCCAATACCTTGTGGTAAAAAGAAAAAGATTTTTCAATCTCTTTGACGGCAAGAGTGATGTGATTCAGACCAGTGATCATTTTAACCTCTTAACCATCAAAAAGTGTTTAATATTTTTAAAAAATCCATTATCTCTTACAAATTCTACCACCGTTTCAAATCCAGCCTTCTCATAAACATGTTTTGCTCGAGGATTTGTTTCAGCTGGATCAATCATAAAGAGAATAACAGTTGCATCGACATTTTTTTGTATAAATCTCATAAAGGCTTTTAATGTTGGTGCAGCAAGGCCTTTCCCAAGGTAATCCTTATTTCCGATCATAAAATCAATGCTAAATGTCTTTCCTGTTTTTAAAAAATAAGGGTCCCACTCCTCCGGAAGGTCGTCTTCTGGATTCACTGTTGATGTCATAAGCAGGCAATAGGGCTCGTCTTCAATAGAGCCAATCCAATAATCAAAAATACCATTATAATAAGGAGTTGCCTCTTGTCGTCCCTTCATGAAGATTTCAATATCCATATGGTGCTCAGGACTATTGTCCCAGAACTCACGTACATAAGGTTCTTCAAGCCATTCAAAAATGATGTCTCTATGGGCAAGGGTGGCTTTTTCAAAATGAATGTTCATAACAATTCTTTCAACTTTTGAATGAAACGTTCCATGTGAGGGTCGGATCTGTTAAAGGGAATCTCATTCCAGTCAAACCACCTGATGGCATTAAATTCCCCTCGATCAAATGAGTAGGAAGCATCCTTATCACCTTTCAGAATATACCAAAGGCTGACATCTGTATGTCCGGGTGTGAGACCTACCGTCACTGTTGAAGTTAAAAAAAAGGGAGAGTCACACCAGAAATCTGCGCATATGTCCAGCTCTTCAAGACACTCTCTTGAAACAGTTTCCTGAGGATGTTCACCTGGTTCCACATGTCCACCTGCTGGCAACCAAAGCTGAGATTTTTTGTGATCAACGAGAAGAATTTTCTGAGCGTTTTCATCAAATAGAATGAAATAGGATACCAGATGTTTTGGGGGTATGTCTGGTTTTTGAAGGCGAAAGATCTGAGCTCCACTTTTGATCCATGCGAGGGTTTCTTGAATGTGTTGGGATTCAAGATCATCAAAAGGAATGATCGTTGAAATGACGTTCACAACGCTTTTGTCAGAAGTGTTGAGAGGGAGAATTAAAAAGCTCACAGTATTTTCCTCATAAAATAACAGTCATGCTTGTTGATCCACTCAGAGACGGTTCCAATGTATTCATATCCCATCTTTTCATAAAAGGCGGGGGATTGAAAATCAAGGGTATCCAACTGAATAACGCTGCACCCTTTAGAACGGCAAAATTCATCAAGTTTTTCAAATAATTTTCGTCCTAGTCCCTGTTGACGATAGGACTCCTCAACCCATGTATATTCCACACGGGCATGGTCATAAAAAGTAAATCCGTAAATGCCTGCGATGATTTTTGATTTTCCATCGCGAATTGAAAGAGCAAATGGCTGAGTTGTTATGTTTCCCGTATAAGGTTGGTTGAAGGCTTTAATCCCTTGCCAAAGCACCTCACGAATCTCTGAAGTATCCATTTCATCGAGAACAATCTCACCCACCGAGTGTTTATCCTCATCTGCTGGAAAACTACTTTCAAGAGATTTAACAAAAGAAAGGATTTTCTCTGAAGCTTCCCCTGCACTTAAATTGGTCACATCGATTTTCGTTAAATGGGGATGATCGATTTTAATCATTTCCTTTTTTATGTGGACTTCAGCTAGGTTTGTCATTTTAAACCGCGCCTTGCGGTCAGGACTTGCAATGCGCTTCTCGTGCTCTTCAGGAGATAGGATGAGCTTCAGCGGCACAAATAATGAACCTCTTTTTTCAGCTGTTTCCTTAATGAGATTGTATATCTTCCAATCACCTTCTTTCTCCAAAAGTGCATTGGTAAAAATGAAATTAGATTTTTGATCTTGCGCAATAAAGTCTAAAATAATGTGGCGGATTTTTCTCACAGAAATCCAAGCGTTCTCCGCGATTGGCGTCTCGTCATCCAAATCGAGCAATGAAAAAATAGGATTATTAATCAAATGATTATCGACAACTTTATAACCCGACTTGGCAATTTCCTTCGCAATTGTGTATTTACCTGTGCCTGCAAATCCAATTAGATAAAGGGTGATGGGGCGAGTCATATCACTATTTCTCATCTTTGTGCCGTTCCATAAATTGCGTGTGAGTGACCTGTTTGATAAGCCCAATAACGATCGCCATAAGACCAATGCCAGTATTCGGTGGGATAGTTAATAAAGCCTACGGTTGATAAAGCTTTGCTCATGATACTTCTGTAGTGTTGTGCTTTGACAGAAATATGGCGGGAATCGGTTTGAGAGAGGGATCCATCCGTATCCTCCATCCAATCTTTGATTTGAATTCCCATGTCAACCAGCTTCCCCGTTTCATCAATAAGATAAACATCAATTGCACTACCTGTGGCATGGGGAGGAATATTTTCCGATCCGTCCATATTTATCACAGGAGAAACAAGTTTCGTTGTTTCTTCAAAAATTTGATTGTGAGACCATTCAGGTTGTAGGTTTTGTACCTTCAGATAACGAGCTTTAAAGAGCTTATCTTGCAAAGAGAGGCTCCTGTAGCCCTCATAAAGACAAAACTTAAGGCCCTCTGGCAACGCCGACTGAGCTTTGATAAGCTTCTCATACACAGTTTGACGCATATTAGTATAATCCGTATTGTTTGGAACCTCTGGTGAAGGTCCATAAGCAATCACTGTTTGGTTTTTGAGATCAACCAATGGCTCATGATTCTCAACAATAGGAATAGAAATAACCTGTGGATCAGTAAGCAGAATTACGTTTTGTTTTGTGCATTCCTGGAGTACGGGTCCTTCTGTTAACAAAAGAGCGGTTTTTCTACAAACTGTCATCAATCACTTTCCTCCTAACATTTGTAATCCTTTAGAGGGCTTTTTGTAAGCAAAAGAGCTTATGTAAGTGCTCTCTCCCGCACAATCCAGCCACCGCCGAGGACACGGTTTTTATCATAAAAGACACAAGCCTGGCCTGCAGCAACACCGTATTCGGGACTCAGAAAAACAACCCGGGCTCTGTTGTTTTCCTCGAGGAAAACCTCTGCAGGAACGGGAGGACGCGTTGAGCGAACTTTGACATCACAGCGTATAGAATTTTTGACGGTCTCGCCCAGCCAATTCACTTCCTTCACATAAATTTCGTGGCAGGCTAATGCTTCATAGGGGCCCACAATGACTCGATGGGTTTTGGGCTCTAAGCGAATCACATAAAGGGGTTCACCTCCCCCAATACCAAGGCCTTTTCGCTGCCCTACCGTAAAGGTGATGATGCCCTTATGGCGCCCCAAAACCTGACCGTCCACATGGACAATGTCCCCCTCTTCCAGAGCGCCAGGACGAAGTTTTTCCAGAACGCTGACATAAGAGCCATTGGGCACAAAACAGATATCCTGGCTGTCCGGCTTGTCAGCCACTTCAAGGCCATGGCACTCCGCATGTTTACGAGTTTCTGCCTTTGGCATGCCGCCTAAGGGAAAGCGCAGAAAGTCCAGCTGGTCTTGGGTGGTAGTAAAAAGAAAATAACTTTGATCCCGTGTTGGATCCACGGCCCGATGGAGCTCAGTGCCCTTTTCGCCAATAATGCGTTGCACATAGTGACCTGTAACGAGGGCTTTGGCTCCCAAGTCACTGGCCGTTGATAGCATGTCCTTGAACTTAACTTGCTGATTGCAGCGCACACAAGGGATAGGCGTTTCCCCTTTTAAGTAACTGTCAGCAAAATCTTCAATGACCGCTTGGCTAAAGCGAGATTCATAATCCAAAACATAATGAGGAATCCCAAGCTTATCGCACACTTGGCGGGCATCATAAATGTCCTGACCCGCACAACAAGCGCCCTTCTTTCCCACGGCTATGCCATGATCATAAAGCTGGAGCGTCATACCAATCACGTCAAAACCTTCTTCAACCATAAGAGCGGCTGCAACCGAGCTATCGACGCCGCCCGACATGGCAACAACGATGCGGGTATCTTTAGGATTGCCTTCAAAACCAAGACTATTCATAGGAGGAAACTCTTTCTCATTTCGTGACTTTTATGTCACTCTTTTGGAGTTTGGGCAAGAGGTAACTTATTCAAGGGTAAATCCGCCGGGAAGCGCTCTGCGGGCAAGAATAATGGTTTCAGGATTGAGGGAGGAGAGGTTGCAAAAATTCAGCAGATCCTTATCATCGCATAAGATTTCATCTAAAATTCCACCTAGGAGATCAGGTTCGCGCACGCGTTCTTTAAGTTCATCAGGAGTGAGCCCCGAGTTTGTTAAAAAACGCTCTAATAGACCATCATCTCTGACAATAAATGAGAGAGCCTGAAGAGCAATGGTTTCCGCCTTTTCCTTATCCATGATTACACTTCTTCCTTTTCCATGATGGCCTTGTGGGCCAGCTCATGGCACTTTTCATATTCCTGTTGAATACGATGTTCACTCATGTCAACCTTGGCCTCTTTCAAATGAATAATGACCGTTTGAAGGACAGTTTCTCCTTTCTTGTTTTGAAGATCAATAAGAATAATTTTATCAATATAGTCAGCAGCTTTTTGACCTTCGTGGCCTAAAAGAGCAGCTGCCCAAGCGGCAAAAAGGCGATTTCGCTTGATCTTAATTTTAAAAGCCAGCTCTTCATCATGAAGATACCTGGCTTCAAAGGCTTTTTCTCGATCATGAAAGCCATTCATGGATATCCCTGCTTATCATTATTATTTTTTTCTTGTACATTCTACATGAGTTCAGGAGAGAAACAACGCTGATGAAAGATAAAAAATTAGAAACGCAAAAGTTCGACTTTGGGTTTGAGGAGGTCTCAGCCCAGGAAAAGACGAAAAAGGTGACCCATGTTTTTGAGAGCGTTGCCTCTCGTTATGATGTTATGAACGACATGATGAGTCTGGGTATCCATCGGTTATGGAAAGCGTGGTTTGTTGACTCTTTACCCCTGCATCAACAAGGGGTGTACTTGGATGTGGCGGGAGGCACGGGAGATATTGCCCATGCTATTGCCGTACGCCTGAAGCACTTTCATATGGAAGCCGAAGTGATTGTCTCAGATATTAATCCTGCCATGATTGGAATAGGGCAAAAACGCTATCCTGAGTTAAATTGGCTTTGCTCAAATGCAGAAGATCTCTCCCTTGAGGATAACTCTGTTGATGTCTACACCATCGCTTTTGGCTTTAGGAATGTCACTCACCGCGAAAAAGCCCTTCAGGAAGCTTATCGGGTTTTAAAACCGGGAGGAAAGTTTTGTTGCCTTGAATTTTCCCAAGTTGCGCCTTCTCTCGAGAAATTTTATGATTTTTACACCTTTCGTATCATTCCAACTTTGGGGGAGTGGATTGCTCGGGATAAGAAAGCTTATCAATATCTCAGTGAAAGTATCAGAACCTTTCTCACCCGAGAAGCCTTTTTGGACATGTTGAAACAAGTAGGGTTTTCAAGAGAAAAGTGTGAAACTTATACGGGGGGAATTGTCGCTCTCCATACAGGATATAAACTTTAAGATAAAAGTATTTTTTTATATCAATTGGTTAGAATTATCATATTCGTTATAGGGTGGAAGACTAAAATTTTTTGTTTTTAATATCGTAAGTAAGGTATGGAGAGTGTTAATGTTAAAGAAGAGTTGTTACATTTTTGCTTTTGGGTTGAGTTTTATAAAAATGGATCCTGTTTTTTCAACGGAAGAGAATATCTCGTCATGTATTGACGAAAGTTGGGAAGAAAAACATTCTAAGCTCCCAAAAGAAGATACAGAACGTCCACCAACTCCCCCTAAGCTAAAAATGAAACGAACCTTTAAAAAAAGAAGCCCATGTTGCTTTTGCTTTAAAAATAAATACAGATATTAAGTTTTTTCAATTGTAGCTTCAAAAAACCAGCAAGGAGTAGAGCTATCTAATCAAAGCTGGATAACTGAAGGCAAGAATGTGAATAAGGTTCACAGAGAAATGGAGCAAGATGGAAGATTCAATTCGTTGACTCTTCAGATAAACATAGCCATATCCTACCCCTGCAAGGGTTGCAAGAGTCATATAAATAGGGCCTCCCGCGTGATGGTAAAGACCAAAAAGAATTGAAGCAGCACCGAGAGAAACCCATTTTCCCCAAGAGAATGTGCTCAGAAATTGCCCAAGTTGATTTTGAATAAATCCTCGAAAGAAAATTTCTTCTGACGTGCATACCAAAAAGAGATTCGCAGGTATCCACCACCATAAAATGGCGGGTACCTTAAAATCCAAACGGATGTAATGAGCCCAGAAAGCACTTCCTAACAAAATGAAACATACTCCTAAAAAAGGAAGAGGAAGAACTCGAATCGTTTCTTTCCAATCCCTAAAATTTTTATTAAGGGGATGACCTGCCATAATCAGCATAAGGGCAACCAAGGCCTTATCCGCATTTAAGTAAAACTGATATGCTTTTGAATCTACACTGAGATGAATATTCTTTGCTAAAATAAAGTTTTGAAATCCAGGGACCATATGCTCATAAAAAAGAAACCCTAAGAAGATCACCAATAAGAAAAATCCTTTTTTTATCCACAGGCTTCCATCAAATTTATAATAAGAAAAAATGAGAACTCCCATAAAAATAAGACTTATTACACCTAACGGTTGAATGTGTATAAGCCAAATTCCAAGCCCGACTGCGCCAAGGGTAATAGCAGCTGTAACCTGCTTTTTCGAAATCCAGCATGACGCCATTGCTCCAGTCAAAAGCAAAAAGTATAGGAAGTGGGGAAAATCCATCAACGAAGTTGTTGCGATAAATTCCATATTTCTCCCTCATTTTGTTTTTTCACAAAATCCTACCTCAGCGAAACATTCAAATCTATTCTTTTCAAGAGAAAAGTATGAAACTTATATAGTGAGAATCATAGATCTCTATACAGGAATATAAACTTTAAGATTGCAGAGATTACCAAGATACGTCATGATGTGCCGGTCTTAAAAATCGTCGAGAGGCAAGAAAATGGGAACACCCTTGAATTATAAACCAAGCGAAAATGAACCTTATATGAATAAGGCGCAGTTAGACTATTTTCGGGAAAAACTCCTGAAATGGCGTGAGGATCTACAAAAAGAATCCGTTGAAACCTTGCATCACATGCAAGAGGAATCCCTGAATGAGCCCGATGTGAATGACAGGGCGTCCTCTGAAACCGATCGTTCTTTAGAGCTTCGCACTCGTGATCGTGAGCGTAAGCTAATTTTCAAAATTAATGAAGCATTAGAGCGCATTGAAGAAGGAACCTATGGGTTTTGTGAAGAGACGGGTGTTCCTATCGGTATTGCACGCCTTGAAGCACGTCCTATCGCCACATTATGCCTAGAAGCTCAAGAATTACACGAGCGTATGGAAAAAACCCACCGGGAAGAATAGGCCTTTCTTTAAAGACCGCTTTTGGAAAGGACTTCCTTTTGTCTTTTTTCAAAGGATTCTTTTGAAAAATCTTGGATAAGCTCTTCAAAAAGCGCATGCCAATTGAGTTGAGCCCGCAGGTGCATAAAAACAGATCCCAGGCCCACAGCAGCTCGATCCATAAACACAAATTCACGGGGAGGCTTAACGCCTCCCTTACGTTTCAAGGCTTTAAAGACAGCGCCTGCCACCTCTCGCCCGCGAACGCCCGAGTAGGTTTCATCAATAGGGCGCACTCTGTTGTCCAGTAAAGGCTCATATAAAAAACGGGCCCACATGTTGAGAACCTCAATCAACTCCTTATCAATATTCGTAAAACCCCAAGTTGTATAGGCATGAACGGCCAACTCTTCATCACCGATTTGAAGAGATTTATAAAGGTCTAAGACACCTTCAATAAGGGAAGGATTAAAAATACGGACGCATCCAAAATCAAGAAGATTTAATTTGCCTTCACGGCTCCAAGAATAATTACCGAGGTGAGGATCGCCATGCAAAACACCATAAGTATAGAGAGGATAATACCAAGATTTGAAAAGGGCTGTTGAGATCTCATTGCGAAGCTCTTGAGAAGCGTCAGTAAAGGCGAGCAGCTTTTCCCCGTCAAGCCAAGACATGGTTAGGAGTCTTGTTGTGGTTAATTTGTCAAAAATGTCAGGAATTGTAACAAAAGGCGCGTCTTTTAAAATTTTAGAAAAGAGTTTTATATGCTTGGCCTCAAGGAGGTAATCTAACTCTTCTCGAAGGTGCTCACGAATTTCAGTTTGAAGGTTTTCCGTATCCAGGGCGCCGCTATAAATTTCAAAGGATTTTAAGATGAACTTAAGCTGATTGAGATCTGCCTCCACTGCCGATCCCATCTCAGGGTATTGCAACTTACAAGCCAAAGGAGTTCCTTTTAAGTCAAGGGCACGATGCACTTGGCCAAGAGATGCAGCCGCAGCTGCAGTGGGCTCAAACTCAAGAAAATTGTTTCTCCAATCCGCCCCCAGTTCAGCTTGCATGCGCCGCTTGACAAAAGGCCATCCCATGGGAGGGGCATTGGATTGAAGTTCAAGGAAAGCTGTTGCATATTCAGGGGGCAGCATATCCGGGACGGTGGCTAAAATTTGGGCAATCTTCATCAAGGGGCCTTTGAGGTGGCCCAGAGTTACCTTTAAGTCCTCCGCATGTTGCGGCGCATCAATGGAGACTCCCAAATAGCGATCGCCTAAGAGGCGGGCCATAAGCCCTCCCACAGCCGTGCTAACATTAGTATAGCGTTTAAAACGTCCCGTAAGGGAATCTTCATTCATAGACATTATGAGGACTCAATGCTTGCGATACGCAAGATATTCGTCGTTCCAGAAACACGGAAAGGAACTCCCGCCGTGACAACAATAAGATCCCTCAGTTTTGCAAATTCTTCCTTTCTTACCAGGCGGCACGCGCTTTCAACAGCTTCTGAAAAGCTTTTAACATCATTACTTATCACCGCATGAACCCCCCAAACAAGGGAAAGCTTGCGTGCTGTTAGTTGTTCTGGGGTAATGGCCAAAATGGGGACCTCAGGCCGCTCGCGGGCAGCTCTAAAGGTTGTTCCGCCCTTATTTGTGAAGGTGACAATGGCAGCGGCTTTAATGGTATGGGCTACTTGACGGGCAGCCGCTGTGATGGCATCGGAAGTTGTGGCTTCTGGCTCTGGCAGGCTGGCTTCTTGCATTTTTCGATAAAAAGGATCGTGTTCCACATGGGTGATGATACGGTCCATGATGGCAACGGATTCAAGAGGATACTCTCCGGAAGCTGATTCGGCTGAAAGCATGACTGCATCAGCGCTATCATAAACAGCCGTTGCAACATCTGAGGCTTCAGCCCGGGTAGGGGTGGGAAGCTTAATCATAGAATCGAGCATTTGGGTTGCCACAATAACAGGTTTTCCAGCCTTACGACAGGTACGTACAATGCGCTTTTGAATGCTGGGAACTTCTTCGGGCAACATTTCCACACCTAAATCTCCCCGAGCCACAATAATGGCATCAGAAAGGTGAACAATTTCATCCAAATGATCGATAGCTGAAGGCTTTTCAAGCTTAGAAATAATACCCGCTTTTTCACCAATAATTTCCCTGGCCTCAATAACATCCTTGGGGTCCTGAACAAAGGAAAGAGCTACCCAGTCAACGCCTAGCTTTAATCCAAAAGCAAGGTCTTCTCTGTCTTTCTCTGTCATGGCAGAGATGGGAAGGGTGACGGAGGGGACATTCACGCCCTTTCTCTCGGAAAGAGGGCCGCCAATAATGACCGTTGTTTTGATTTTATCAGGGGTATTGTTCAAGACTTGCAGGCGGATTTTTCCATCATCAAGAAGGAGAAAAGCATCTTTTTTGATGGCTTTGAAGATTTCGGGATGAGGCAAAAAGACCCGCTTTTCGTTTCCGGGGGTTGGATCCTGGTCCAAGGTAAAGGTCTGACCCTCGTGCAAGGCAATGGGCTCACGAAAAGTTCCAATGCGAAGTTTAGGGCCTTGTAGATCTAAAAGAATACCTATGGGCCGATTCAGTTTTTTTTCAAGATCGCGAATGATGTTATAGCGCTTGGCATGGTCTTCGTGGCTGCCATGAGAAAAGTTAAGGCGAAACACATCCACGCCTGTGAGAAAAAGTTGTTCAATCATTTCCACAGAGGAACTGGCTGGACCTAAGGTGGCAATAATTTTTGCGCAACGTTGACGCCGCATGATATGAGCTCCTTTTAAACGCAATAATTATCCTTCCTTTTGAGGGAATCGTAAATCCCCAATATATTATTAATTCTCTAATTGCCAAATGATCTATATTCCCTTTATAAGGGAATATAGATTTTTAAATGAAGGAGAGTAAATTATGAGTCAAGTTGGAGGCGTTTCCTCGGCACAATTAAAATCATTTATTGAGAGAATTGAACGTCTTGAGGAAGAAAAGACGGCTATCGCTGAGCAAATCCGAGAGGTTTTTGGAGAAGCCAAGGGTATGGGCTTTGATATCAAAATTATAAGGCAAGTGATTAAAATCCGTAAAATGGAAACTCAAGAGCGGCTTGAGCAAGAAGAGCTTTTAGATCTTTATCTAAGCGCTTTAGGTATGGGCGCAACTCCTCCGAGTGAGGCTGAACTGGCCGCGTAGTTCAACAAACTGTAATGTATCAGACGGAATCAATAATTATATTGATCAGACTTAGCTTATTATGATGCTGAATTAAATTATAAAAAAACTTGAAAAACAGAAAAACAACCTTATGTAAGCGATAGTAACATTTACTAAAGGTATACAATATGAAGAAATATTTTTTATTATCATTGATAACAACATTATTTGTTAGCTCAGCAGCGATGGCGATAGTGGATCGAGAAGATGAGTGGCTTGAAAAGTTAGATCTAAAAGGTGCAAGAGTAGCCATACAGGCCATACAAAATGGATTCTATGTTAACTGGAAACAGTTTGATTTTAAAAATACCGAAGATGATGAAAGAGCAACAAATGTGGCTCATTACTTAGAAGCTGTTCTGGGAAGCAAGAGTACGAAGTGGTACGAAAAAAGTGTTAAAACTAGGTATGAAACTGGCGATTACCAGCATCCTCTATGTTTACAGTATAGCATGAAAGGGAATGAGTATTATACTATGCAGAGTACATTGAGTGACTCATGGTCTCGTGCGTTTTCAGACACCTTAGGTCCTCAAGATGAGATGGCGGATGAAGGAACTTCATCAAGTCTAGCAAGCATTTCTGAATCTTCTCATGAAAGTATTACCCCATCAACTTCATCAATGAGCACAAGCCCAAAGGTGGATCTTGAAAAGTTAGATGAAAAAGCTACAAAGGCGGTCCTTCGAGCCATAACTCATAAATTTGAGGCTGAGTGGGAAAAATTTGACCTTACCGACTCCAATCATAGGCAAAGCGCCGAAAAAGTGAGTAAGTATTTAGACGGTGTTCTGGAAGGCAAGCAGAGTGCGCCGAGCGTTGACCCTCAAAAATTCGAAAAGTATTCGAAAATGAGAGCTGCATTGCATAAGTCATAATCAAATTATAAGCAATCATTCAATTTAACTTTTTTCTTCCTAAACCCTTGTAAATTATAAGCTTCCCTTTATTTTTGCAAGGGTTTAAATTTCTAACACTTTATAAATCTTCAATTCATTTTCTCAATTTTTAAAAAATAGGTGTACAATGAATGGAGGGTGGTAGAACACGTCCAGACATATGCTTATGCTGAATTGAAAGGAATCCATATGACCATCACACTGTCTCGAATGATCCCCCTAGGGACAAAAGCGCCCGACTTTACTCTGCGTGATGTGGTCTCAGGGAAAACGTTGTCTCTTTCTCAATTAAAATCAGAAAAAGCAATAGTTGTTATGTTTATATGCGCTCATTGTCCCTTTGTCAGGCATATTATTAGAGATCTGGTGAAGCTCGCAAATCAATATATTCCGAAAGGTATCAGCTTTATTACCATCAGCTCAAATGATGCGGAGTCTTACCCTATGGATTCACCGGAAAATCTTAAGAAACAAGCCGAGGAATTTGCGTTTCCTTTTCCCTATTTTTATGACAGCACTCAAGAGATTGCCCGCGCCTATGGGGCAGAATGCACACCAGACTTTTTCGTCTTTGATAGTCGCCTTCATTGCATCTATCGTGGGCAGTTTGATGACTCCCGTCCTGGGAATCAAATTCCAGTTACGGGCAACGATCTCAAGTCCGCCTTGGACTCCATATTAGAAGAAAAACCCGTCTCTGAAATTCAAAAACCCAATACGGGCTGCAATATTAAATGGAAGTCGTAAAAAGAGTCGTAAAAAAGGTGGGCATTTTGAAGTGCTGTTGACAGTCTTTTGGCTTGTGTTGAGAAGAAGCTTGACGCCAGAATGACATTTCTGTACTTGAAAGACATGTGGATGGGTGGCCGAGCGGTTGAAGGCACCGGTCTTGAAAACCGGCAAACGTGAGAGCGTTTCGTGGGTTCGAATCCCACCCCATCCGCCATTTTCAAGGGATTTTTAACATGACCTTTCCTCTTCGTGGGACACTCATGGGACACTTAAAAATAACAAACCACACATTCTGAGAAGAAACCCGAACAATTGTAACCTTCCCAAAAAATCTCCTTTTTTCGATCCAAAATTTTTATGAACTGTCCCTCTATTGTCCCATAACAAGAAATTTTATGCATTTTTATCATTATACATATCAAAAAATAAGCTTCATTTATCGGTGTTTTCAAAAGATATTGCTGTTTTGTATGCTTCGTTATAGACTTTCCTAATTCACTACAGGGATTACATGGCAACAATTGAAACACGACGCAGTGCCGATGGAACAACAGGGTATAGAGCTAAGGTTCGTTTAAGGGGGTTTCCATCTCAATCTGCCACTTTTGAACGTAAAACGGACGCAAAAGAATGGGCCAAACAAACTGAAGCTAGCATGCGGCAAGGTAGACATTTTAAAACAGCGGAAGCAAAAAAGCATACGGTAGGGGAGTTCATTGATCGATATCTTCGTGAAATAGAGAAGAAAAACCCTAAACGTTTTGTAGATGTTAAGCCATTGTTGGGGTGGTGGAAAGGAGAAATCGGCGTCTACCTTCTTTCAGACGTGTCCCGTGCCCTTATTATTGAACAACGAGATAAGCTCCTTAATACAAAGGGCCGCAATGTGGAAAGACGCAGCAACTCCACTGTTAATCGTTATATGACAGCTCTAGGAAATGCTTTCACTGTTGCCACAAATGAGTGGGAGTGGATGGAAGAAAATCCCATGAGAAAAATTTCCAAATTATCAGAACCTCGAGGACGGGTACGCTTCTTAGACGATGAAGAGCGCGAACGACTTCTAGAAGCCTGCAAAGTCTCAACGAATCACCAACTCCACACACTTGTTGTTTTGGCCCTTAGTACAGGAGCAAGGCATGGGGAGCTCATCAATCTACGCTGGAAAGATGTTGATTTGCAGCGCCGTGTCATCACCCTGCATGATACAAAGAATAAGGAAAGACGTTTATTGCCTCTTGCTCATTATGCGCTACAGCTCATGGAAGCTCATAGCAAAGTGAGGAATATTGCGTCCGATTTGGTCTTCCCATCGCCTTCAAATTCGCAAAGACCTTGGGATAGCCGTTCAGCCTGGGAAGCTGCCTTAAAACGAGCCAATATCGACAATTTTCGCTTTCACGACCTTCGTCATAGTTGTGCCAGTTACTTAGCCATGAATGGAGCAAGCATCGCTGAAATTGCAGAAGTCCTGGGACATAAGACCCTTCAAATGGTGAAACGCTACGCCCATCTCAGTGAAGCCCATACAGCCAAAGTTGTCCAAAGCATGAATGAAAGGATCTTTGGATGAGGAGGGCAGCGTTTGCACAGAAAATACATGAGCAGAATGTTGATTTTTTCAAAAATTGGTTATGTGACACGACTCTCATAACTGTTCGAGAGGGGTTGGATAAGATACTCTCCAACAGCATTCCGTTTTATGCATTGAAGGAACTGCAATTAAGACACTCAGGAATTAAGTTGACGGCGTCAATTAGCTCTGAGGATGGCAGTGTCGTTCGAGATGGTATCGTCATACTGATACCAAATTTTGATAATCCTGGTATATTGGAAGCTTCTATTAAATCCCGCGCTCAATTTGTAAAGCTGATTTATCAGTCCGTGTCATGTTTTCCGACACCCCTCTACGAAGCTTATGCGGCAATTACGGGGGAGAGTTTACGATTGGATGACCTTTCTGAACTCAGAGAATTTTACGAACATCGCTCTCAAATTGATTTATGGACCGCTCAAGAATTCTGTGCCTATATCAGTCATTGTAGTCCGGAAGCTTTGGATTTCATATCAGAGAATCCCGAAATGGACTTTATGTCAGCAGATGCAAAAACCCAGCAGGACATCGTAAGACAATTAGGAGACCTGCTTCCTGGGCAGATTTCTTGCTTCCTTCTAAGGCCAGATCTCTACGAGAGGAACTTAGCGTTCCTGAAAGCAGCTATTCTTGGAGGGGCCTTTGAGATTACTCTTCTTGATCGTGACAATTGGGCACAAAGCTCCCTCAATCCTAAGAAGGGGATGGAATGGGCACAGAAGAAAGGGATTGAGTATCATCCTGTGCTTGATGAACTTCTCCTGGATTCCCCTACAACTCCTACGGTCTCTTCAGGATATACCACTCCCTACTTAGAGATGATGCTAGAGGTTATAAGGGAGCTGGGGATTTCAAGAGAAAATCAGGTAAAGAAAGAGGCTGTAGCCGCTTCATTTGCCAAAAAACTCATGGATCATAAACTCACTCCTCCCAGCCAAAAACTGGCCGATGCTATGGCGACCTTAGTCCGCTTGCCTGAATCCCAACAAGGACGTGCCAAACGTAAGGGGTGACTCCATCGAAAATCACTTCAATTTATCCTATTGAATTTAAATGTATTTTTAAAGCAAGAAAGGGATCCCCCCTTTGCCTTGATCCCTTTCGCCCATTTGTTTTCTCTCAAAATTGATTTTTACTCCGAATAGACAGCAATAAGGCTGCCTCTTATATCTTAAAGGAGAAAACAGAATGCAAACTCATAACGACCCTACAAAACCTTCTATAAGCGTAGAAGATTTCGTCACCATCAGACAACTCACCACGAGTAATCCCGCCTTCACAGAAGGAGGAATTCGAGCTCTTATTTTTCGTTCAAAAAGCAATGGATTCGACAGTTGTATTCGTCGAATAGGGAGGAAGATTCTCATCTCTAAAAGCGCTTTCTCTCGTTGGATTGAAGAGCAAAATGGAGAAGTGCAATGATGAATGGGAAAATAGAAAGGCCCCTCCGTGGTGGGAAGGGGCTTGTCAAAGGTTTGTATCCTACTTTTAGTACTGATTTTTTGTTTATTCAACCCTTTAGTGAGGGAATGGGTGAGTCTATGAGTGATGGGGGCTTAGTCCTCATTGAGAGTGCTTCTAGAAGGAGCCCTCAAGTTGATTCGTTTGTTCAAGTGGGAGTTCCTATTCGGGAAGTCGTTGAAGGTCTTCTCGCTCAATGGAATAGGGGGGCGATATGAAAGAAGTATTGCGCTCTATCAGTTCCATTGCATGGAGCTGCAGCCAACCGCCTTTTAGGGAGGTCTAAATGGTTGAAGAATTCAAGAACGCCATGATGACCTCAGGAATTGTTTGCAGAGAAAATATCATTGCAGATGGGCAGATCCATCGATTTGCCAACCATGGAAAGGGTAAAAAGGACGGTTGGTATGTTTATCATGACATGGCAGGGGCTTTTGGAGACTGGAGTCAGGATATTCAGGGAAAGTGGAGTGCTGGAAATTCCAGCTTATCTCATGAGAATCAGAATATACTTAGTGAACAACAGGAGAAGACCCAGCAAATAGCGGAAGCTGAAAAAATACGGAAACAGGAAGAGGCGGCGCACCTTGCTCTTGCCAAATGGAATAGCTTATCGGAGATGGGCTCGTCTCCTTATCTCGAGAGAAAACAGGTTAAGGTCTTTGGCATTCGATTTGGGGCTCAGTATCTGATCATTCCTCTGAGGGATGTTGGAGGGAAACTTTGGAGCTTTCAATGGATAGAGCCTGATGGAAAGAAACAGTTTTTGAAAGGAGGTAAAAAGAAAGGTTGTTTCCATAATATAGGCTTACTTGAAAACGGGAATCCTATTTATATCACGGAAGGCTATGCGACCGGGGCAAGTGTACACATGGCAACCCTTGCTTCTGTTGTGGTTGCCTTTGATGCAGGGAACCTTGACCCTGTTATTGAGGAGTTAAAAAGAGCCTACCCCAACAGTCCTCTTATTATTGCAGGAGATGATGATTGTTGGAAAGACCGTAACATTGGCCGGGAAAAGGCTCAGCAAGCTGCTCTGAAACATACCTGTTCTTTTGTGTTTCCATCTTTTAACGACACCTCATCCAAACCAACAGACTTTAACGATCTCCATACACGGGAAGGGCTTGAAGAGGTAAAACGCCAACTCACTCAAGCTCAAACCGCCTCTTCATCCTTCGATTGGCCCGATCCTACTCCCATCAAGAGTATCAAGAAAGATCTCTCTCCCGTAATACCACTCCCTCCAGCTTTGATTCCAGAACCTTATCAACCCTGGCTTACCGATATTGCTGAGCGGATGCAGTGCCCCTTGGACTATGTGGCTGTTGCGGCTCTTATTGCTACAGCTTCCTTGATTGGTGCGGGATGTCGAGTTCGCCCTAAGAAAAATGATTCTTGGTCCGTTGTAGCTAACCTTTGGGGAGGGATTGTGGGGCGTCCAAGTACACTCAAGAGTCCAAGCCTCAAAGAGGTTCTCAAGCCCATGAAAGCCCTTGAAGAAGAGGCCAATCTCATCTTTGAGAAAGAGTATAAGGATTATCTCTGCAGGATGGAGGAATTTAAGGCACACAAAGAGGCCATCAAGAAAAAGATAACGAAGGCTGTGCTTTCTCTCCCCCCTCATGAAGTGGAGCTGGTCAAACAGGAACTCAGAAACCATAAAGAACCGGAGCCGCCGATTTGGAAACGATATAGTACAAACGACACCACCATTGAGAAAATGCATGAGTTACTCTCGCAAAACCCCAGAGGATTGATGCTCTTTCGGGATGAGTTGATGGGTCTGTTGAGTACTTGGGATAAGGAAGGCCATGAAGCTGACCGTTCTTTCTATTTAGAAGCTTGGAATGGGGATGACTCGAAAACATCAGATCGCATTGGGCGGGGGACGACTTACACAAAGAGCCTCTGTGTATCGATTTTGGGGAGTACGCAACCAGATAAGCTTCTTGGCTACTTTCAGCAGAGTCTCTCAGGTTTTTGTAATGACGGTTTACTCCAGAGGTTTCAATTGCTGGTCTATCCAGATGAGGTCAAGGAGTGGGAACTCGTTGACAAAGTTCCTAATAAAGAGGCTCAGCATGATGCCGCAATGATCATGAGGACTCTGGCTTCCATGAACTTCTGCGAGTATGGGGCGGTTCAGGAAGGTGAGGAGACGCCTTACTTTTGCTTTACAGATCACGCTCAACATACCTTTTTCATCTGGTTAACGGAGTTAGAGCGTGAAAAGCTTACCAGTGAAGAGGAGCCTATCCTTCTGGAACACTTTGCCAAGTACCGCAAACTCATGCCATCTTTAGCACTCATCTTCCATCTCATTAACGTTGCAAGTGGTAAGGCTCGTGGAGCCATTCCCGTTGAGTGTGTGGAGCGGGCTGCGGCTTGGTGTGAGTATTTGGAAGGCCATGCCCGGCGGATTTACACGAGTTCCATCACTGCTGAATATCAAGCGGCAAGGAATCTTGTGCGCAAGATCCAGAAGGGGGAATTACATGATCGGTTCGACAATAGAGATATCTACCGGAAACACTGGGCCCTTTTGAAAACTAAGGAAGAAGTTGAGTCAGCCTGTAATCTGCTCGTTGAGAACGGATGGCTCAGGGAGGGAGTTGTTTCTGAGGGTCGAAAGTCGAAAGGATGTTACTTCATTAACCCTGCGGTTAAAAAGGGAGCCAAGCATGAGTAAGTGGCTAAATCTCTTTCTGGAAAATGAAATAGTTAACAGAAGTGACAAAAGTGACAGATTCAAATTTGAGCCGAATATGTCACCTTTGTCACTTCGCCCCCTGGGGCTTTTAGATGAAAAAATGGAAAAAGTGGAAAATAATCACAGTAAGGGAGGTGACAAAAGTGCCAGATTCAGATTTGAGCCGAATATGTCACCTTTGTCACTTCATCCCCGGGAGCTTTTAGATGAAAAAATGGTAAATATTCCTGAACCCGACGGATTTACCATAGAAACAAATATGTCGGATTCTTCTTTACTGGATAGTTTTGAAGAGCGGCTCGCCATTGCAGAATATGATGGGCAACAAACCCACCTCCAAGCGCAGCGTATTGCTTATTTAGATGCCTTCATCTCTATCTTATCCACTCTGGCTGAAAAGGATCCTCACCAAGACTGGCTGGCTCAAAAAATCCAAACAGCCCTGACAGTTCTGGAGACGAAAAATTTCCAGGCATTGAACTGAAATCAGGTGTTCCTAATCGTTCTTACTCTTTTCGAAATAAATCATCCAAAGTTACTAACCCATCCACCATATCTTCCGAGTAAATCGTTTTTTTAAGCCCATTGGCAGAGATTAAGGCGAGGAAAAACTGCTTATTTGTTTCCGTCTTTGCCTTAAAAACAGCCATTTTACGTTTTAAGATTGCCGCTTCCTGCTTATCAATAACATAAGGATTTTCTGTATATTTCATTTCACAGATGGTAATCGCATCATCATCTCGGTCAAACAGCAAGTCGATCTGCGCTCCCTGATCCTCTGTTCCCTTTCTTGGAAAATAGCGCCATGTATTTGGAATAGCTGTAGGGCTCATCTTAAGGGCATGGCTAATTTGAGAAAGATGTTTGTAACAAACAGATTCAAATGTATACCCTGCCCAACTATGCCATGTCGATGAATTTTGCTGCTTTTCCCAGTAACCCTTCATATGCCCCTTTGATAGAAGTGTGGACCTTATAGGCTCAATCCAATCTAGATAAAAGAGAACGTATTCATCCACAACTTTGTAATAAATCCCTCGTTTCTTATGAAAATGAGATTTAAAGCTCATGATAAAGCTTGAATCCTGCAGATCCTTTAATCGTTTCAATCCAGTACTTCCTTGGAGAGTCTTGCCAAAATGCTTTAAAATCTCATCTTGGAGGATACCATATCGACGGCTGGCAATCAGGCGGACCATGTCGATATAGATGCCTGAATCCTCGTAAAGGGCAGAAAATAAATTATCAAACTCATCAGCAAGGAAGCTTTTGTTTTGGAAGGCTAAGATATCGATATTCTGAGCTGCCGATCGTCCTCGTTCAATTTTTGAGAGATAATAGGGGATTCCACCCATCACCATATAAATCTGAAGGATTTGTTCGTGGTTTAATTTGGCACCAAGGGAATCTAAAAAGAGCTTTGTTTCCCTTAAATCAAAGGGTTCTAAATAAATGTTACGGGTGAGTCGATTATGAAGTCCCCCTTTATTATTTACAATTTTTTCAAGGATCCAGGACGCTGAGGAACCACAGATAACGAGTTTAATTCGTTTATCTTGAGACCAATGTTGATTCCAATAGTATTCGAGGGTTTGGAGCAAACGCGAGTTTCTTGTTGCCATCCAGGGAAATTCATCAAAAAAGAGAACGATCTTTTTGTTTTTTCGAACTGTTTTAAAAGCTTCTGTGAGAATTTCAAATGTGGAGTCCCAGGTCTTGGCTTCCTTTAACGTCGCCCCATGATAGAAAACCCTCCCCATTTCTTTTGTAAAATGGCGGATTTGTTCTTCTAAAGGTCCGTCTTTAACGCCTGTAACATTCAAGAATAGACACTTTTTATTTTCAAAAAAACTTCGAATCAGAAAAGTTTTTCCTACCCGTCGCCTGCCATAAATGGCGAGGAATTCAGGGGCATTCGAGGAAAACATCTCATTTAAAATATCAGTTTCTTTTTTTCGGCCAATAAGGGGCATAGGGTTTGCTTTCCTTGTTCTTCACTTTTGATTTATATTCCAAAACGAAGGACAATTCAACATATT
>JAKFXB010000032.1 GCA_021731585.1 Alphaproteobacteria bacterium | reverse complement strand
GATATAAATTCAATATTTTTCTCAAGAAATAAGAGTACTTAATTTTTTCTGTAGGCTATTTATTGAGTTTAGATTTGATTTTGTTAATAATTTTTTTAGAGATTTTTACAAAAAGTTTTGGTATACCTAGTTGTAAGATCATTTGTAAGTGGTATGATGATGAAGGAAGATCTAATGCATAAACTTGATAAACTCAAAGATGAACATCGAACGTTGGAAGATAAAATATTGAATCTTATGTCAACGACTTTATATGACCAGGTTAATGTCCAAAGACTTAAGAAGAGAAAACTTCAAATTAAAGATGAAATCATAAAGCTTAAAACAAAACTTATCCCCGACATTATTGCTTAAAAAGCCGTTTGAGGACCCTTTAGGCTACAGTAGTTTTACTTTGCTTGAAAAAGGTGAGGAATTTTTTCTCAACCTGCGTGTGGACAATTTCCGCCATAATAAAAGCATAAACCAAAGCAAGACCAATTCCCCAAAACACGTTAATACCTTGGCTAATCATGAAGTACATCATCATATAGCCGGGTAATACGTGTCCGACATAAAGGGGATAGCTTATGTTTGACGCCCACCCCAGAAACTTGTT
Organism: Alphaproteobacteria bacterium; assembly: GCA_021731585.1. Classification (GTDB taxonomy): domain Bacteria; phylum Pseudomonadota; class Alphaproteobacteria; order UBA9655; family UBA9655; genus UBA9655. The sequence goes on along the minus strand of JAKFXB010000032.1, from coordinate 24,777 downwards.
GTTTTTCCTTTGTCCTTGCAAACTTTTCTTATCAAAGAGAATAAAGTAAGAAAACACAACAAAGCCTATAAGGTAACTGTGGATTTTTAAAACATCGGGCGTGTAAAACAAAGGAGATAAAAATGCTCCTAACAAGAGAACTCCAAGTAAAAAGCTTCGTTGTAGAGAAAGAGTCTTTTTGTAATAAGCATAGAGAACGGTTCCTAAAAGAATGAGCATATAATATTTTAGGTTTTTCCGAGCCAGAAATACAAGATAGCCCCACCAGAGGTCCTCTCCAGTTGTAAAGCTGTAAAGGGCATAGGTAAGAAGGCTGAGTCCAAGGGTCACAGCACACATTTTCTCAAGGAAATTTTTCTTGCCAAACTGCCATATAAGGGCAGAAAGAAGATAGAATTTGATTTGAATTTCCAATGTCCACACGGCCCCATCGATATAAGGATAGTGAGCAAGGTCCCTGACCCAAAAGAAATAAGACAGAACATGGCCAACAGTATAGGGAAACTCCCACTCTTGAAGAGTAAAAAATCCATAGACAAAAAGGAGCCCTGAGGCAAAACAAACAGCGTAAGTCGGCCACAGGCGAAAGATTTTGTGTTTGAGGAAATCTTTGAAAGATCCATAGCGTTCTAAGGAGGGAAGAATAAGGAATCCTGAAATTAAGAAGAAGAAGGCAACACCTAAATGGCCAATATCAAAGGGTAGGGTATCCACTATGTCCAAATAAAAGGGCCGTGCAAGCTCTACCCCTTCCATATTAAATAATCCAGCTGAAAAACTTTGGTGTTCAAAGAAGAACACAAAAAAATGATAAAATATCACAAAAAGAGCCCCAAGCCCTCTTAAAATATTTAATATATAATACTCATTTTTTACCATAGACTTAAAGTAATAACCGAGAGGTCAAATTTCAAGGGATAATTTGTAAAACACACGAACTCTCTAAAATTAATCAAAATTTAATTTTACTTCGTTATTCTACTATAAGATGGGATAAAAACAGATTAGAGAGAGATTTCTTAATGAATCTTACATCGATTGACCGTGAAGAATTGCAAGCCATTCTTGTTCAACTGGAACAAGCCATTTATAACCATATCCAATGGCATAATGCTTTGATTCGTAGTTTTGCATGTCGGTTGCCGGGTAACCTTAATGATCTGCATCCTCAATCTTACAAAAAGTGTCTGTTTGGCCAGTGGTATTATACGGCAGCTTCCAAAAAACTATTGGAACATCCTGGGGTCGCTGCAATAGGTGAAACCCATCGCCATATGCATCAAGTGGCCGCCCAACTTCTTTCAACTGTGAATGTGGGACAAAACATTGATTCCCATGATTATGATAATTTCAGCAATCTGGTTGAACGTCTGCGGCTTGAAATTTCTTCCCTCAAACGGGAAATCGAATTATCTCTTTATACCCATGATCCTCTCACAGGTGCCATCAATCGGCTTGACATGCTTCCTATGTTGCGAGAAATCCAAGCTATGGATGAGCGACAAACTCAAACTTCTTCACTTATCATGATTGATATAGACCATTTTAAGAAGGTTAATGATAAATATGGACACCCCACAGGCGATAAAGTTTTACAGTTTGTTGCCAACTATCTCACCGAAAACCTTCGCCCCTATGATAAATTATTCCGCTATGGGGGAGAAGAATTTTTACTGTGCATTCATAATACCGAGCTTAAAGCTTGTCATGAAAGGGTAGAGCTCTTACGAAGCCGTCTTTCCAAAGATTCTATTGATATTGGCAGGCGAGATCCTATTTATGTCACGGCGTCCTTTGGAATCACCGAGCTCAGTCCAACCCTGTCTATTGAAGAGTGCATAGAACATGCGGATAAAGCTATGTATGCGGCTAAAGAGGCTGGCCGAAACTGTGTGCGTATTTGGGAGCCTTAATCTTAAAATCCTCTCTTGTGAGGGAAGAGATCTTGCTCTAGAAATAAATGAGTTTTAACTCAGATGCAGGATCAAACCCCATGTCCATTTTACCCGATACTTGGATTCGTGAGCAGGCTCTTAAGGGGATGATTGATCCTTTTGTGGAGCACCAAGAAAAACAAGGAGTAATTTCCTATGGGCTTTCTTCTTATGGCTATGATGCCCGGGTTTCGGACGAATTCAAGATTTTTACCAATGTCGATAGTGCTGTGGTTGATCCGAAAAATTTTGCGGCCCATGGCTTTGTGGATAGAAAAACGGATGTATGTGTCATTCCCCCCAACAGCTTTGCTTTAGCCCGCACCACGGAATATTTTCGTATCCCTCGAGATGTGCTGGTCATATGCCTCGGAAAATCCACCTATGCCCGCTGTGGGATCATTGTGAATGTCACCCCTCTTGAGCCCGAATGGGAAGGTCATGTAACCTTAGAATTTTCTAACACAACGCCCTTACCTGCAAAGATTTATGCCAATGAGGGCGCCTGTCAGTTCCTCTTCTTAAAAGGCCAGGGGATCTGTGAGGTCTCTTACCGCGATCGTTCAGGTAAATATATGGGACAAAGGGGAGTCACCCTTCCCAAAATCATTAAAGTAGCTTCTTAAAGAGGAAAGAAAAAGAAATGGATAAAATTCGGATTCGGGGCGGGGTACCTCTTCAAGGAGAAATTAAGATAAGTGGCGCAAAAAATGCCGCCCTTCCGCTCATGGCGGCCTGCCTTCTTACGGATAAACCCCTCCATCTTCTGAACGTTCCTGATCTTTCGGATATTGACAGTATGGGGCAGCTTCTCTCTCAATTGGGTGTTTCTCTTGATCGGGATAAGGATTCAAATACCCTTAAGCTATGCGCCAAAAACATTTCTAGCACAACAGCGCCTTACGATATTGTTCGGAAAATGCGAGCCTCCGTCCTTGTCTTGGGTCCCCTCGTTGCTCGTGAAAAGGAAGCCCACGTTTCCTTGCCGGGTGGCTGTGCCATTGGCATTCGTCCCATTGACCTTCACCTCAAAGGTCTTGAAGCCCTCGGGGCTCAGATTACCCTTGAAGATGGTTATGTGCATGCCCATGCGCCCCAAGGTTTAAAGGGCGGATCCTTTACCTTTCCCGTAATTTCTGTCACGGGCACCGAAAATCTTCTTATGGCAGCAACCCTTGCAAAGGGACAGACCCGCCTCATTAACGTGGCAAGAGAGCCTGAAATTGGAGACCTGGCCCACTGCTTGAATGCCATGGGCGCAAAAATTTCAGGGATAGGCTCTGACACCCTTGTGATTGAAGGCGTTGACCGTCTAGAAGGGACACACCATCGTGTGATTTCCGATCGGATCGAGACGGGAACCTACGCCATGGCGGCAGCGATGACTGGAGGGAGCGTGCGTCTTCACCATGGACGTCTGGATCTAATTCCAACGGTGGCACCTCTTTTGACCCAAGCTGGCGTATGTTTAGTGGAAGAAGAAGAGGCGCTTGTCGTTAAAGCTCCGTCGTCTCGTCTTCAGGGGGTAGATATGATGACCGAACCCTTCCCAGGCTTTGCTACCGACTTGCAAGCTCAATGGATGGCACTTATGAGCCTGTCAGCAGGGGCCGCCATGATTACGGAGACGATTTGGGAAAACCGATTTATGCATGTGCCCGAATTGTGTCGGATGGGAGCCAATATCACGGTTCATGGCTCCTCAGCCCTTGTGCGGGGGATGAAAAACTTAAAAGGAGCTCCGGTGATGGCAACGGACCTTAGAGCGTCTGTGTCCCTTGTTTTAGCGGGTCTTGTAGCTGAAGGAGATACCCTTATCAGTCGTGTTTACCATTTGGATCGGGGTTATGAAAAGGTGGAAGAAAAATTACGAGCTTGTGGGGCTGACATTGAGAGAATGTGATCCTATATAATAGGAAGAATGGATTTAACACATGAGAAAAAGACAATGTCTTACACACCCTTAAAAATTATTGCTGAAGACCATGAGGATCTTAACATCATTGCTGCCTGCCTTCAAGATGCCCTCATTCCTCTTTCCGGCATGGAATATGATGAAAAACAGGGCCATTTTCATATTGTTGCCAACCGTTTTTGCTGGGAGTGTGAGCCAGAAACCTTTGAAGGGCAGCCCTATTATGCCCGCGTTGCATCGGGACTTGCCTTTCATCATGTGAAAGAAGTACAAAGAAAGTGTCTGGATCGTCATAATGAAAATGAACTTGTGAACCTGTTGACCATCCATAATGTGGAAGATGGTTGTGTTCACCTTGTTTTTTCCGGAGGCTCAGAAATCAAATTAAAAGTGGATAAGCTTTGCTGTCACCTGAAAGACGTGGATGAGCCCTATCCTACCTCTCACAAGCCTTCTCATACCATTTAGATTTCTTCCAATGAGGGCGTCAAACTTCGGACTCGGGGTGCTCACGTATTTAAATACGCTCCGCGCCCCTCGCCTCGTTTTCCTGCTCATTGTTTGAAATCTAAATGGTCCCTAAGAAAACCACACCTCATAAGAGATGCGGCTTCATTTTCATCTTCTTTTGTGTTTAGATGCATTTATGTTATAAGACAGATAATTAAAATTTTATTGATAATTAAAAAAGGGAGAGCTGTGAGATGGCTTTGAGTAGATTGCTTTTTTTAGGTCTTTTAATTTCAGGCTGCATGCTGCAAACGTCGGGGTTTGCTGAGTCGGAGATTTGTGCTGAAACTGTGACTCAATCTGAACCTGAGGCTACTTCTGAGCCTGTGATTTGTGATCCTTTGCAAGAAATTTGCATAAAGATGGAAATTGCCATTGAGGAGCCCATTTTAGCAAACCTACAAGAAATGGGCATTATGGAGATGACCCTCACGCCTGCCATCGATGGTGCGTGGAGTCGGACGTTTCCCGTTGAAAACGGAACGATTGAGACTTTCTCTGATAAGGCAGATCCACTAAGTTTGAATTTTGAAGATGGCATCTTGGTAACTTATGCTACCTGTGAAGGGAACAAAGTTTATGCCTTTTGCCAAGTTCAGGAAGACCTAAAAGGACAATATCCCGCGGAGATGCGTCTGAACCTGAATCCTATCTTAGGTGAGTGTAATATTGAGGTTTTCTATACCCAGTGTCCTTAGGGGATGGTTTTGAGGCGGTTTCTCATTTGTTATCAACCGTGTTGTTGAAAACCTGAGTTTCACCTAAAGTGCTTAAGCCCGTTTTTTACGTTCAACTTGTAGCTGCCGGAGTTTGCGGTGAAGGGCGGATCGCTCCATCCCAATGAAAGTGGCAGTACGAGAGATATTTCCGGCGAATTTCTGAACTTGTGCCAAGAGATACTCCCGCTCAAAATATTCCCGCGCCTCTCGTAAAGACATAGAAAGAAAATTAGGGGAATTCTGAGTGGTAAGGGAGGATAGATCTTCCCCCTTCACCTCGGGTGGCAGTTCATCGGGCATGATAGGCGTATCATTTGCAGCGGGTGAGAGAATCAGCGCCCGCTCTACCACATTTCTTAATTCGTACACATTCCCGGGCCAGTTATACATTTTCATAAGAGCGAGGGTGGCGTCAGCAAATTGGCGTTTTGGAACTCCCACCTGCTTTGATAGAATTTCTACAAAATGAGTTACTAAATCAGAAAGATCCTCAATACGTTCTTGTAAAGGAGGCAAATGAAGGGTGATGACATTCAGGCGAAAATAGAGGTCCTCCCGAAACAATCCTTGTTCAATATACTGTTTAATGTTTTTTTGAGATCCTGCAAAGATGCGTACATCGGCGATAACCTTTTTATCGCCACTCGCCCGCTTAAAGGATTGCTCATGCAGGAAACGCACCAATTTAGATTGAACATCAAGGGGAAGTTCCGTGACTTCATCTAGATAGAGAGAACCCCCGTGGGCTTGCTCAAGCATTCCTAATTTACGGGGTGCACTTTTGCTTGCTTCCTCACCAAAAAGTCTTTTTTCTAAGGAATCTTCCGAATCAGATTTACAATGCAAAATGAGGAAAGGACTCGAAGCTCTTTTTGAGGCTTTATGAATTTCACGCGCTGCAAGCTCCTTACCCACGCCAGAGCCTCCCAACATAAGAACGCGGCTATTGGTGGGGGCGACTTTCTCAATGATCTTACGGACGGTCAAAATGGCTGAAGAGGTACCAATCATTTCTGTAGGTTGGGATTCACCCTTTAGTTGACGATTTTCCCGACGCAAATTAGCAGCCTCAATGGCCCTTGCAATAACAAGCAGAAGCCGATCCGTTTTAAAGGGTTTTTCAATAAAATCATAGGCACCTAGCTTAATGGCATTGACCGCTGTTTCAACGGTTCCATGACCGCTAATCATCAAAATAGGAAGGTCGGCGTTTGTTTTCTTTATGTGTTCTAAGATTTTTAATCCATCGTATTTGGGATCTCCCAACCACACATCCAGGATAAGGAGGTGAGGCTGACGCAGGGAAATTTGCTCAAGAGCTTCTTCTCCTGTTGAGGCCACACGACAAACATAGCCTTCATCAGTCAGTATTCCTGCCACAAGGTCTCGGATATCGGGTTCATCATCAACGATAAGAATGTCTTGGCTCATAATTGAAATTCCTTAAGTTGGGAATCGCGTAAATAGAACTTGCACAAGGGCGCCTCCTTCTGGGGAATCTTTAAAAATTAAACTGCCCCCATGATCTTCTACGATTTTTTTCACAATCGCAAGCCCTAGACCTGTTCCTTTTTCGCGATAAGTAATATAGGGCTCTGTAAGTCGCTCTCTGCCCTCCGGCGGCAATCCAACCCCATTATCCGAAACCGTCAAGGTTACTTTTTTCCCTTCTTTTGCCAAATTTACCTGGATATGCCCGTTTGTATTGGGCTTTGTCTCGATGGCTTGAACGGCATTTTGCAAAAGATTTGTCAGTACCTGACCCATTTGTCCCCGATCGCAAGGGAAAGAAAAGGATTTTAAGGGGGAAATAAAGTCAATCTTGATGTTTCCATGAGCTTGTTGTTGTAAAAAGATTTCTTCCTTGCAGATTTGAACCAAGTTTTCTGGCTTAATATCTGGGGCAGGCATGCGTGCGAAAGAAGAAAATTCACCCACCATCTCTCCAATATGTCCCACCTGACGAATAATCGTGTCCACACAATTATTAAAAGTGTCAGGGTCTTGAGTGATTTGGTTTGTATATCTTCGCTTTAAACGTTCGGCAGAAAGCTGGATGGGGGTTAAGGGATTTTTTATTTCATGAGCAATACGGCGCGCCATCTCGGCCCAAGCTGCTTTACGTTGTGCAATTTGCAACTGGGTAATGTCATCAAAGGTGATCACATACCCCGTAAGCTTTTTTCCCATTTGATTTGCTGAGAGTCGAACAACAAAGGTATATCCATGCCCTCCTCGATTAATGGTGATGTGTTTTTCAACAAACTCAGTGGCGGCTGCCTTAATTTCTTGTAAAAGAGAGGCCATTTCAGGAATAATTTTTTTAATGCTTTTTCCAATCGACTTTCTTAGGTCTAAGCCAAGAAGGCTGCTGGCGGATTCATTTGAAAGTTGAATTGCCCCCTTCGCATCCAAACCGATTACCCCCGCAGAAACTCCTGAAAGTACCGCTTCCGTGAATTGGCGCCGCTCATCAATTTGTTCATTGGCAACCATTAATTCATCCCTTTGCGATTCAAGCTGAGATGTCATTCTGTTAAAGGCGGATGTAAGGGAAGAAAGTTCCGGTGTTTCTTCTCCTGGCTTAATGCGCACGGAAAGATTGCCTTTGCATACTTCCTCCGAGACTTGAATCAAGCGCCTTATGGGGCCCGCTAATTTATTCGCAAAAAGAAGGCCGCCTAAAACAGCGGCTAACAAGAGGAGGATGGCAATGCCCACAAAAATGCCTGCCAATTTGAACGCATAAGACGATCCTTCCCGTTGAAGTCGTTTATATTCAAGGGCCGCCTTTGAGGAATTTTCAACTCGGCTTAGAACAGCGGGGGAGACGCGCCGTCCTACTAATAAGTAGGTGCTTGTGAGAGGATCAATGGCTACAAGAGCTCGCACCCGGGCATTTTCTTTGTCTGCATGAAGTATAGGAGAGGTGCTGGCCTTACTAAGATCATCTGCAGGAACCTTTTCAAAATCCAAGGAGTAGGAAAAGCGCGATCTTCCTAAAACGGCCATATTTTCATTAAAAATGATCGCCTCATCCAAGGACCTTATTTCCGTTTGATCGGTGAGTTTGTTATTTAAAACCAGGGGGTCATGCTCATGAGAACGCACAAGCGGCATCAATTCTGCTGCCATGGCTTGGGCATTGGCGCTGACCACATTTTGATGTTCCTCTAAGTAAGCTTCAGAAACAGTTTTAGACTCATTAATCGCGGTTTCAACCCGTTGGTTAAACCAACTTTGAATGCCGATATTAAAGAAAAGGACGGAACATCCTGCCACAAGAATTGTTGGAACAATAGCTAAGAGACTGAAGATGGCCACAATGCGGCTATGAAGCATCGAGCCCGCTTGGTCACTCTTTCTTTCTGCCCAGAGGGAGGCAACAGATTTGGCAATCACAGCAATAAAGATCATTAAAAAGACAAAGTCGATTAAGAGAAAGGTAAGGAGGTTCCGGCTCATGGAAAGATTTGGGGTATTTTTAAGCATAATTGAGGTAATTACCACGGAAACAATCGAGCCTAAAACGCAGACGAATAATAGTTTCCGTCCTAAATGGTGACGGAGGGCCCAATCTCTAAATTTGCCATAGGCTTGGTTAAATCTCATGGGTGTCCTTATCAAGGCAAATGTTCAGTTCTGTAATTTTACGTCTAAGGGTATTGCGGTTAATTCCTAAAAGTTGGGCCACTTTTACCTGATTTCCCTTTAAACGCTTGAGAGTCACTTCAATTAAAGGTTTCTCGATTTCTTTGACTAAAAACGGGTGAAGCCCACTTGCTGGCAAGATTTCACCATGAAGATCAAAATAATAGTTTAAATAGCGCCCAATAACTTCTCCAAGTCCTAATGTGAAGAGTTGTTGATTAAAATCATTCATAAAATTCCTTCTCTATTCTTTTCGTAAAGCTCTGTGATAAGCTTTTTTACCTTATCTGCGCAAGTTGACTGATTTATGGCGACTCGAAACTCTGCAGACCCCATTAATCCCTTGCTATACCATCCTAAATGTTTGCGGGCCATCAAAAGGCCTGTCTGAATACCATAGTGGCTGAGCATATCTTCAAAATGCTCTAAGACAAGGCTTTTTTGCTCTATGAGAGGGGGAGGGAGAATTTTTTCCCTCGTTTTAAGGAAATGACTCACCTGTTTTAAAAACCAGGGCCTGCCGTAAGTGCCACGACCCACCATAACTCCATCTGCCGTTGATGCTTCTAATAATTTTTGAGCATCTTCCTCTGTCATAACATCGCCATTACCAATGACGGGAATAGTTACAGCTTCTTTCACTTTTCGAATAAATTCCCAATCCGATTTACCCCGATAAAGTTGACAGCGGGTTCTTCCGTGGATGGTGATCATTTGAATCCCGCATTCTTGAGCAATCTTGGCAAGGCGCGGGGCATTTCGAGTGTTATCATCCCATCCCGTCCTCATTTTTAAGGTCACAGGAATGGAAACCGCTTTAACTGTAGCTTCAATAATTTTAGCCGCATGAGCTTCATCGCGCATAAGAGCTGATCCCGCATACCCATTCACAACCTTTTTCATGGGGCAGCCCATGTTGATATCAATCAGCGTGGCACCACGATCCTCATTTAATTTGGCGGCTTCTGCCATGACATGAGGCTCGCATCCTGCCAATTGCACTGCGCGGGGAAATTCTTCGGGTGCGTGGGTTGCCATAAGCAGGGATTGTCGCGTTTGGCGAATCATGGCTTGGCTTGCAATCATTTCAGAGATGACAAGGGAAGCTCCTTGCTGCTTAACAAGGCGCCTGAAGGGCATGTCTGTGACGCCTGACATGGGGGCCAAAATAACGCCATCTTCGAGATGAATATCGGCAATTTTCAAGGACATGAGATTCCTATTTTAACTGAAACAACCTAACTCTTTTTTAAATTTGGGTTCAAGGGCTAAATCACAGAAAAACTAAATTATTAATAAACAAAATTTTAAGAAAGATTTAATCCTTACTTGTTATCCTATAAATGAATTAGAATAAATTATAGGGAGAGAATTATGAAAACAAAAGCAATTTCTCAAAAGAAGCTTACAAAAAAAGAATTTTTTCTTCTTATGATTGCTCCTCTCCTTATAGGTGCCTTTATCACTCTTTTTTCAGTGTCCAATGCAAATGCCAGCTGGAAAGATATGGAAGAGATCAATAAATCTCCTTTACTGCAAGGATGGGTTGAATTTCAAGATAAGGCTCCCTCAAAAAACATCCTCTAATTCTTACCAATTTTTAAAGATCTTTCAGAGAGAAAAATTATTGAAAAAAGTCATTGAGCCTTTTTATACTGCCACACAGTAGCAGGCGGAATGTTCAGGAAGATAGTCCCCAGACGTTCCTTGCTAAGACCATAGGTTTCAGCCTTAATGGAAGAGCGCGGTGAGTAGGTGTATTGGAGATAAGCCCCGTTGGAGCTCATAATCTCAAAACAGCTTTCTAAAATTTCGTGGCGCACGCATTCGGGCATATTGATCATCGGAAGGCCAGAAACAATGCGGTGGACCTTGCCGATAACATGCGGTGGGAGAATTTTCCCAAGCTCGGTCGCATTGCCATGGATAACATTAACTTGCGGAAAAGCAGATTTAAGATAAAGGGCTAATGCTTTGTCCAATTCAATCACATAAATGCGCCTCGGCTCAATGCCGGCTTTAATAAGCGCACGGGTAAGGGATCCACTTCCTCCGCCCAATTCCACAATAGGGGAATGGTCATCCACTGCGGCGTGGCGGGCTAGAAGGGCGCCTAAATGGCGAGAACTGGGGGCAACTGCACCCAGCTGGCGAGGATTTCTAAGAACGCGAGATAGAAAAAGTTTCGTCCCAAGTAAACTATGTGTTTGAACCTGCATGCCTTTTTCCTCATATTACTACCAGGAATATTCATGCTCTTTCTTCATTCAAATGTCAAGTGAGTGACGCACTGGTTTATAATCTCTGCTTTGAGCGTGGGTGCGCTTTTTGATAAGCTTCAAAAACCTTGTCTTGGCTGAGATCCGCATAGATTTGCGTTGAACTTAAGGACGCATGGCCTAAGAGATCTTGAATATGACGCAAGTCACCTCCGCCTTCGAGGAGGTGAGTTGCAAAACTGTGTCTTAAGGCATGAGGCGTTGCTGTTTCCGGCAGGCCCAGTTCAAAACGCAGATCCCTGAGAGCTTTTTCAGCCACACTGGGGTTTAGACGATCTCCCCGGCTTCCCCGAAAAAGGGGAGCCTCTCCTGTGAAAGGGTAGGGGGAGGCTTTCAAATATTTCTCCACTTTATAGGCAACACTTTCCAGAAGAGGCACATGGCGCTCCTTGCCGCCCTTTCCTTTGATGAGAAGAAATGAAGGTTTCCAATCGGTTCCATTTAAATTCAGAGCTTCCGAAATACGGAGACCACATCCATAAAGGAGCATGAAAAGGGCTTGATTGCGGAGCTCGATCCACGTATCCGAGGGTCGTTCCACAAGATTAAGAGATTGAATTTTCGAAAGGGGACGAGGAAGCCGCTTATCAAGGCGAGGAGGTGAGATGGCCTCAAAGGCAGAAGAGACAGGCAGTTCTTGCTGGCGCAAATATTTAACAAAACCTTTCAGGCTGGAGAGAAGGCGGGCATTGGAGCGTTTGCTGACCTCTTTTTTCATGCGATGGGCGAGAAAGGCTCTTAAATCCATTGGCTTTAAGGTTTCAAAATCTTTAAGGTGACAAAGGCTCCCTCGGTAATTTTTAAGAAAAGCAAAAAAAAACTTTAAGTCAGAAAAAGAGGCATGTACCGTGTGCCAGGAAGCTCTTCGCTCATACACCTGTTTCTGATAAAAACCTTCAAGCCAAGGATTGAGCTCAGGAGAGACGAGTTGCCGCGTTTCTTCAAGACGACGCTTTGTCCGTTCTTCCATTTTAGGCCGGAAGGATAGATTGGCCTGTCTTTTCCCAGTCCGCTAAAAAGTCAGTCAATCCCTTGTCTGTAAGGGGGTGTTGATAGAGCTGATGCAAAATTTTTGGAGGCATTGTGGCAACATGAACGCCCATGCGGGCCACTTCCACCACATGAAGGGCACTGCGAATGGACGCAGCCAACACTTGGGTTTTGAAGTGGGGATACTGGCTGTAAATTTCCATGATTTGATGGATCAAATCTGATCCTGTCTCGCCAATATCATCGAGGCGACCAATAAAGGGAGAAATATAAGTAGCGCCAGCTTTGGCCGCAAGAAGGGCTTGGCCCGCTGAAAAACAAAGAGTTACATTGACGGGCGTCCCTTCATCGGAAAACTGGCGGCACGCTTTTAATCCATTAGGGGTGAGGGGCACTTTTACAACAATGTTTGAAGCAAGTTTTGCAAAATAGCGCCCTTCTTTGAGTATGCCCTCCAGATCCGTTGCCGTGACTTCCGCACTGACAGGGCCCGTGACAAGCTCGCAAATTTCTTTAAGAACTTCTTGAATAGGGCGTCCTGAGCTAGCTATCAAAGAAGGGTTCGTGGTGACTCCATCGACAAAACCGGTTTCAACAAGGGCACGAATTTTTGTTACATCGGCAGTATCAACAAAAAACTTCATGGGGTATGATCCTCTATAATGTAAGAATGTGAGTATTATGAGTTCAAATCAATCCACTGTAAAGGCGCTCGTACAGGTTTCTGTTCTCTTGCCTCTTCCCTTGAAGGAGGCTTTTGATTACACGTGTGATTCCTCAGTGCCTTTGGGGACCCTTATTAAAGTCCCTTTTGGCGTGCGAAAATCCTATGGGATTGTTTGGAAAGAGAAAGGCACCTATCCCTCGAAAAAATGTAAGCCAGTCTTTGAGGTTTTCGAAAACGTGTGCCTTCCAGAGGTATCCCTCAAATTCATCGAATGGGTCAGTGAATATACCATGACCTCTCCAGGGCAGATTTTAAGGATGGTTTTGCCCTTGCCGGAAGCCTTTGACATGAAGCGTAAAAGTACTTTGAAGCCGCTGGATTTCACTCCCATCGACACACCTCAAAAACCCCAACTGTCCATGGATCAATGGGCTGCTGCTGAGGATATAAAACGGAGCCTTGAAAGCGGAGAGTTTCAAACCTTTCTCCTTGAAGGAGTCACGGGGTCGGGTAAGACAGAAGTTTACTTTGATGCCATAGAAAATGTTCTTGCGAGTAAAGGACAGGCCCTTGTGTTGCTGCCGGAAATTGCCCTCACGGCTCAATGGCTGCAACGCTTTGAGGCGCGTTTTGGCTTTCGCCCGGCTTTGTGGCATTCGGAGACAAAAAAGAGTAAGAAAAAGCAAACCCTCAAAGCCCTTATGGAAGGCCAGGTGCCTGTGATGGTGGGGGCGCGCTCATCCCTTTTCCTGCCTTTTTCAGATTTGAAGCTTATCATCGTGGATGAGGAGCATGATGGATCCTACAAGCAAGAGGGGGGCGTGATCTATAACGCGCGGGATATGGCCATTGTGCGGGCGCGCTTGAGTGGCGCCACTTGTGTTTTGGCGTCCGCAACGCCTTCCCTTGAAACGGAACTGAATGCCCGCATCGGTAAATACCGCGAACTTCACTTGCAGGATCGTTATGGTGGTGCCCATATGCCAGATGTGCAATTGATTGATCTTCGTAAGGAGAAGACGGCCAAACAGACTTGGCTCTCAAAGCCACTGCGGGAAGCTATGAAAACAACGTTAAGTCGTGGAGAGCAAATCATGCTCTTTTTAAACCGCCGTGGTTACGCACCTCTTGTGGTATGTCAAGGGTGTGGCGAGCGGGTTATGTGTCTCACTGTAGTCTTCCTTTTGTGTATCACAAGTTTCATGAACAGCTTTTGTGCCACCATTGCGGCACCAAGGAAAACCTTCCCGACTCTTGTCCTAAGTGTCAGGAAAAAGATACCTACAGCCCCCATGGGCCGGGCGTAGAGCGCATTTATGAGGAAGTGCAGGCTTTCCTCCCTGAAGTCCGCTGCGCACTGCTTAGCAGTGATCATATGACTGATTCTAAAACGGTTTTTGAGCAAATTAAGGCGATTCAAGATCATGAGGTGGATATTCTGATCGGCACCCAAATCATGGCCAAGGGACACCATTTCCCGCTTCTTACCCTGGTAGGAATTGTGGATGGGGATGCAACTCTTTCGGGGAGTGATTTGCGGGCGTCAGAAAAGGCTTTTCAATTGCTTCATCAAGTCTCAGGGCGATCGGGTCGGGAGAAGCATAAAGGACAAGTTCTTCTTCAAACCCATATGCCGGATCATCCGGTGATGAAGGCTCTTGTGGATCAGGATCGGGGAGAATTTTTTGCCTTGGAGTCGGACCAACGGCTGATTCATGGCTTTCCACCCTATGGGCGACTCGCAGCCCTTATTGTGTCAGGAATGAGAAAAGATGAGGTTGAAAAATTTGCTCGCCGTTTGGCACGGACGTTTCCTTTGACTCAAAAGGCAGACCTTCTGGGGCCAACGCCTGCTCCTATCCCGCTTTTGCGGGGCCAATATCGGTGGCGGCTTCTTCTGCGCACATCCAAAGAAGTAGCGCCTCAACCTTTGTTGAAAAAATGGCTCTCTCAAACTCCCGTGCCCCATTTTCTGAAGCTGCAAATCGACATTGATCCTTATAGTTTTTATTGAGGGTCGTTCTCTAGGTCCCGTAATAATTATAAAGGTTTCTTAATCACATCTTAGCGTTCTCAGAAAAGGGCGCTGTACGTAAATTGAACTTTATCTCAATGTTTATCTGGAGTATCATTATGTCAGTTCGTTTTTTTCGAGCTATTATAAAAATAACAGAGAGGAAAAAGAAAATGAGTAAATCTATGAAATTAGTGACCGTTATGGCCTTAGGGTTAGGTGTTTTTCAAAACTTTGGAGCAGAAGCTGCTAAAATAGTAAGTTCTGATTGTTCGACTGAAAAACCATGTGCTAATAAGGCGGATAACGATAAGACATACATATTAGATAATGCTTCCAGGCAGCGTATAATGGAAGCTTGGAATAAGGATACGGACTTTAAGGTATCAGGTTCAAAAATAGAGGGGACAGTAAAAATCAACGGGAAGGATGTTTCACTTTCATTTGACGAACAAAAAGAGTAGCCTTCCTACCTAAAAATTTGAGTCCTGAAGTATTCCTTCTGAAGGAAAATTCAGGACCCTTTTCAGGGTCGATATCTAGCTCTCGTAATTAATTGTAAAGATCTTTTAATCACGTCTTAGAATTTTCAAAAAAGAATGGCGTTGACACACAAATTGAACTTTATTTCAATGTTTTTCTGGGGTACTATTATTCAGTTCATTTTTTTCGAACTATTAATAAAAACAACAGAAGGGAAAGCAGAAAATGAGTAAATCTATGAGAATCGTGATCGTTGTGGCCTTAGGATTAGGTGTTTTCCAAAATTTTGGAGCAGAAGCTGTTAAAATAGTAAGTGCTGATTGTCCGAAGGGACTATGCGTTGTTGAGGCAAACGACGGTCATAAATATACGCTAGATGAGGCTTCCAAAAAGGCTGTGTACGAGGCTTTGATGAGTAAGGAATTTAAGGAATCAGATTCAAAATTAACGGGGACAGTAAAAATTAATGGGAAGAAAGTTGAACTTTCATTTGATCAACAGAAAGAATAACCTTTCTACCTAAAAAATTTGAGCCCTGAAGCATCCTTTCTGAAGGAAAATTCAGGGCTCTCTTTAAAGTCGATAGTGGATTTTTAATTATTATATAAGACATTCAAGAGTGTTTCAGTGTTCTCCTTTCACTAACTCCATGTTGTCAGTCTGCGTTCCATGTGATAAACCAATAAGCATACAAGAAAAAATCGCGGGGCCTGGTTTGTGGCGAATTTAGAGATCAAAGGCTACGAAGTTGCAAAGCGCTATGGAGGCGTTCTTTTTGATTTGGCTCAAGAAAATAAAAAAATAAAAGATCTTTTAAAGGAAGTGGGCATTCTTCAACACTGTGTGGAAAAAGAACCCCGGTCCTGGGCGCGTGTTGCAAGTCCCGTTCTTCCTCCCCAAATCCAACGAAAAATTATTGAAAAATTAACCAAATCCTTGAAGTTAAGCCCCTTGATGACTCATTTCTTGCTGGTTTTGTGTCAAAACCGGCGCCTTCAGAATTTAGAGCTTATTTTGGATAACTTTGTAATACGTTCTCAAGTGGCAGAAGGTCTTGTAAAGGGTGTTGTTGAAACGTCTCTTGCATTGACAAAAGCCCAGCAACAAGATCTTGAAAAAAACTTGGAAAAGCATTTAGGAAAAAAGGTTTCTCTAACCCAGGTGATTAAGGAGAATCTTATTGCAGGCGTTGTCTTGCATTTGGGATCTTTGATGATTGATGCCTCGATAGGCATGCGCTTGAACAAATTACGATATGAAATGAAAGGGTAGAAGATGGAATTACGAGCGGCAGAGATTTCATCCATCTTAAAACAAGAAATTGCGAACTTTGATGAAAGTGCGGAAATTGCTGAAGTCGGACAAGTCATTTCCGTAGGCGACGGTATCGCGCGGGCGTGGGGTCTTGATAAGGTTCAAGCGGGCGAGATGGTAGAGTTTTCTTGTGGTATTCAAGGAATGGCTCTGAACCTTGAAGAAGACGACGTAGGAATCGTTATTTTTGGAGATGATCGTGAAATTCGTGAAGGAGATACGGTAAAACGCACGGGGCGTATTGTGGAAGTCCCTATGGGGCGTGGTCTTTTGGGGCGGGTTGTGGATGCTCTCGGCAATCCCATTGATGGCAAAGGTCCCCTTAAAAATGTAAAAATGTCCCGGGTAGAAATTAAAGCGCCAGGAATTATTTCCCGCCGTTCTGTCTATGAGCCTATGCAAACCGGCCTTAAAGCCATCGATTCCTTGGTGCCTATTGGGCGAGGTCAGCGAGAATTGATTATTGGTGACCGGCAAACGGGGAAAACGTCTGTGGCGATCGATGCCATTTTAAATCAGCGGGCCGCTAATGAAGGGAATGATGAATTTAAAAAACTCTATTGTGTCTATGTGGCCATTGGTCAAAAGCGCTCAACGGTGGCGCAAATCGTTAAGGCTTTGGAGGAGCGGGGAGCTATGGAGTATTCCATTGTGGTCGCGGCTACAGCTTCCGATCCTGCGCCGATGCAATTCCTGTCCCCCTATACAGGCTGTACCATGGGGGAATATTTCCGGGATAATTCAAGTCATGCCTTGATAGTGTACGATGACTTATCAAAACAAGCGGTGGCCTATCGCCAGATGTCCCTTTTGCTGCGCCGTCCTCCGGGCCGTGAAGCCTATCCCGGCGACGTTTTCTATCTTCACTCCCGTCTTCTTGAGCGAGCTGCGAAGCTCAATGATGAGCACGGGGGAGGCTCCTTAACGGCGCTGCCTATCGTGGAAACCCAAGCAGGGGATGTGTCTGCATATATTCCCACTAACGTGATTTCTATCACTGATGGGCAAATCTTTCTTGAGACGGACCTTTTCTATAAAGGCATTCGTCCTGCCATTAATGTGGGCCTTTCTGTCAGCCGGGTAGGCTCTGCAGCTCAAATTAAAGCCATGAAGCAAGTGGCGGGTTCCATCAAGCTTGAATTGGCGCAATACCGGGAGATGGCCTCCTTTGCTCAGTTTGCCTCCGACTTGGATGCATCCACCCAAAAGCTCTTAAACCGGGGTAGTCGTTTGACCGAGCTTCTGAAGCAACCCCAATACGCACCTATGGCGGTGGAAGATCAAGTAATTTCCATTTTTTCAGGAGTTAAAGGGTATCTTGATGGACTTCCTGTGCAGGATGTAAATCGATTTGAGCAAGCCGCTCTCAGCTCTCTACATCATGAACATCCTGAAATTGTGGAATCTATCCGGGCAGAAAAAGCCATTTCAGAAAAAACGGGCGAAAAGCTCCATGACTTCTTTAAGAACTTTGTAAAAAAATTCACCTAATGGCTACATTAAAGGCACTGCGCGATCGCAGAAAAACTGTTCAATCCACGCAAAAAATAACCCTGGCTATGAAAATGGTAGCGGGAGCAAAGCTGCGCCGTGCCCAAGAAAATGTGGAAGCCGGGCGCCCTTATGCGCACGCGATGGGTCAAATTTTGCGTGATTTGGCAGCAAACGCTCAGGCCCTTGAAACCCCCCAACCACTTTTGACGGGAAAGGGACAGGATATGACTCACTTAATTCTCGTGGCCACCTCCGATCGGGGACTGTGCGGTCCTTTTAATTCCTCCATTGTGCGTCAAGCCCGCAAGTTGATTGAGGAACTCCAAAGTCAGGGGAAGACGGTTCAAATCTGCACCATTGGACGTAAGGGAAGGGACATGCTTTCCCGTGAATATGGCGAACTTATCATTGAATCTTTTACGGAGCTGGGGATGCCTCGCCTTCAATACTCCGATGCCGAGCGTATCGGGGACAGTATACTCAGAATGTTTGAAGACGGCCTTTTTGATGTATGCACCCTTATTTATAACCATTTTAAGTCTGCCTTAGTGCAAGAGATCACAACTCAGCAAATTATTCCTGTGCCCATCGAAAATGCACAGCAAACCCAAGACAAATCCTTAAGGACCATTTATGACTATGAGCCCGCGGAGGAAAAGATTTTAGGCCAGCTTTTACCCCAAAATGTGACCGTTCAAATTTATAATGCCCTTTTAGAAAATGCTGCAAGTGAGCAAGGTTCACGCATGACAGCGATGGATAATGCCAGCCGAAATGCGGATGATATGATTCGCCAATTAACGCTGACCTACAATCGATCTCGCCAAGCCCAAATTACGCGCGAGTTAAACGAAATTATATCTGGGGCAGAGGCCCTGCAGTAAGAAGAGGAAAGAACTATGGTAAAAAAAGCAGCAAAGGGAAAGATCACCCAAGTTATCGGTGCTGTTGTGGATGTTTCTTTTGAAGGCCTCTTGCCGGAAATTCAAAACGCCTTAGAGACGGAAAACAGTGGCAAACGGCTGGTTCTAGAGGTAGCCCAGCATTTGGGAGAGCAAACCGTGCGTACCATTGCTATGGATGCTACAGAAGGCCTCGTGCGAGGCCAGGAGGTCATGGATACGGGCTATCCTATTCGTGTTCCTGTAGGCCCGGGAACTTTGGGGCGCATTATGAACGTGATTGGAGAGCCTATTGATGAGCTTGGCCCTATTAAAGCCGCTGAATACCTTTCCATTCACCGGGAGGCGCCTAAATTTATTGATCAATCCACGGAAACAGAGGTTCTGGTGACAGGCATTAAGGTGGTTGATCTTTTGGCTCCTTACGTGCGTGGCGGAAAGATTGGTCTTTTTGGTGGTGCAGGTGTGGGGAAAACCGTTTTAATTATGGAGCTGATCAATAACATTGCTAAAGCTCACGGCGGGTATTCCGTCTTTGCTGGTGTGGGAGAGCGTACTCGTGAAGGTAATGATCTCTATCATGAAATGATTGAATCCGGGGTGATTGATCTGGAAAAGGGGAACTCGAAAGCTGCCCTGATCTATGGCCAAATGAATGAGCCGCCTGGGGCGCGGGCACGGGTGGCCCTTTCCGGCCTTACGGTTGCTGAATATTTTCGAGATCAGGAAGGCCAAGACGTTTTGTTCTTCATTGATAATATTTTCCGCTTTACTCAAGCCGGGGCTGAAGTGTCTGCCCTTTTGGGACGTATCCCCTCGGCCGTGGGTTATCAGCCCACCCTTTCAACGGAAATGGGCGAATTGCAAGAGCGGATTACCTCCACCACAAAAGGCTCCATTACCAGCGTTCAAGCTATTTATGTGCCTGCCGATGACTTGACGGATCCTGCGCCAGCAACAGCTTTTTCTCACCTTGATGCTACAACGGTTTTAAGTCGGCAAATTGCGGAACTGGGCATTTATCCTGCTGTGGATCCTTTGGATTCGACTTCCCGTATTTTGGATCCCCGCATTGTGGGAGACGAGCATTATGAAGTCGCTCGGAACGTGCAACGGATCCTCCAAACCTATAAGTCTCTTCAAGATATTATTGCTATTTTAGGCATGGATGAGCTTTCGGAAGAGGATAAGCTAACCGTTGCACGAGCGCGGAAAATTCAACGATTCCTTTCTCAACCTTTCCATGTGGCGGAAGTCTTTACGGGCTCTCCTGGCGTTTTTGTGCGCCTTGAAGACACCATTGCCGGATTTAAAGGGATTGCAGATGGCTCCTATGATCACTTGCCCGAGATGGCTTTTTATATGGTGGGTACTATTGAAGAGGCGGTCGAAAAGGCTCAGCGTTTAGCCAAAGAGGTGGCGTAACTCCATGGAAACCTTTCCATTTACCCTTGTTTCTCCTGAAAAAATTCTTCTTGAAAGAGAGGTGAGCATGGTGGTCATTCCTGGTCTTAAGGGCGATATCGGTGTGCTCCCAAATCATGCGCCACTTTTGACCCTCCTGAGGCCTGGCGTTGTAAGGATTTATGATGGCACAGAAATCTTTATGCAGATTTTTGTGGATGGGGGATTTTCAGAAATTACCCCGGAGAAATGCGTTGCACTTGTCACTGAAGGCACTCTCTTAGAATCTTTGGATAAATCAACTTTGGAAATTGAAATTAAGAACTTGCTAGAAGATATTGAAATAAGTAAAACAAGGGAAGAGCGTGAGCAAGTCGATGAGAATCTAGATATTGCACGGGCAAAGCTCATGGAAATTCTAACTCACGAAAAAATGCAGTAAAATTTGAAGCCATGTCACAGCATTGGAAATTTGAAGATATCAATTGGTCTCGTTTTGACTCTCAAAAAGTAAATCCAACCCTTCTTGCTCTCATTAAAGCTGGTAGCGTTATTGAACATAATGGCAGTGATTATGGGCGTTATCTCAAAAACGTGTTTAAGGGAGATGCAGCTCTTGAGAAGGAGATTGATGCTTGGGTATTGGATGAAGTTAAACACGGGAAAGTTTTAGCTGCGTGGGTTAAGTTTGCCGATCCTTCCTTTGATTTTGAGGAGCGTTTTAAAGCTTATGTGACAGGCTTTCCTATCAATACTGAAGCGGCAGAATCCATTAGAGGCTCTCGCACCTCTGAACTTTTAACCCGGTGTATGATTGAAATTGGCACCAGTACTTTTTATACGGTCATTAAAGACGAGACGGAGGAGCCCCTTTTAAAGCAAATCTGCAGTAAAATTGCTGCTGATGAGCTGCGTCACTACAAATTATTTTACACCCATCTCCAACGGTATCAGGTGCAAGAAAAGCTTAATTTCTTCAAGCGATTTTGGGTCACCTTTAATCGCCTTAATGAAAACCAGGATGATGAGCTTCCCTTTGCTTATTACATTGCGAACAAGGGAACAGCTCCTTATACGCGCCAGCATTATACAAAAATTTATAGCCAAGCTGTTTATAGCCTTTATGGGAAAAAACATGTTAATCAGGGAATGGCTCTTTTCTGCAAGGCTATTGGTGTCAACCCGCGAGGTCTTTTTCAAAAGTTGATGACCTTTATTGTTCATAACCGTATGGTCACACGTAGTCAAAAATACGCCGTAGAGTTAGGTTACTAATTCGTTCTCTTCTCTTTATGAAAATAAAAAAACACCACCCCTAAGGGTGGTGTTTCTAAAGTTACGACTAAGCTATAATTAGTCCAAAACTGTGATCGCAACACGGTTTTGTTGGTAAGCCCACTCGCTGCCATCTTGTTCAACGATTGGACGATTTTTACCATAGCTAACAACTTTGATGCGACTTGCGTCAACGCCAGCTGCAATAAGTTTTTCTTTCGCAGCGTGCGCACGGCGCTCACCGAGAGCCAAGTTGTATTCCGTTGTTCCACGCTTGTCGCAATGACCATTGATGGTTACAACGTAGTTGCCGAAGGTGTTTAACCAAGCAGCTTGACGTTGTAATGTTTCCATCCCGTCAGCACGAACTTGTGAACGATCGAAGTCGAAGAAGACGCGATCGCCAACGTTGTCAACGAAATCAGCGACTGTACCTGGTACGCAAGCTTCAGCTGCTGCTGCTGCTTCCGCAGCTGCAAGAGCACCTTGGCCTGACGCATCAAGACATTCGTCTACACAACAATCACAAGCAGACAGAGCAAGAGCAGCTGTTGCTAGAAGACTAGAAATTTTTAAGCGCATTTTAGTTTTTCTCCTTTTTTGGTTTTCATTCGCCCACTGTAGCGGGAGAACATTAAAAAAATATTAAAATCAAATCTTTTTTTTTGTGTCCTTCGCCTTATGCAGCGCCATGCCTTGTCCGAAGACTTAAGACATCTTAGGCCATAATATAACCTATTGATTGAGTGGGATCAAGAGGGACATTGCATTACCATGTTGGATAAGATCCTTCGCCCGGAATGTTAACTTCTCGCTTGTGAAAACCTACAATATCTACGCTGCGAAGCTTAACTTTCGCTTTAGAACTTGCTTGATAGGTGTACATAACTTCCCGTCCATTGGGGGACCAGGTGGGGCCTTCAAGAAGGTATCCGGTATCCAGCATGCGCTCTCCTGATCCATCCGGACGCATCACTCCAATATAAAAGGTACCTCCATTTTGGCGCGTAAAGGCAATTAAGTCTCCTCGAGGAGACCAAATCGGGTTATCATAACGGCCCGGGCTAAAACTAATGCGATTTTCATTGCCTCCTGAAGCATCCCGTACGTAAATTTGAGGTTTTCCACCCCGGTCAGAAATATAAACAATTTGCGATCCATCGGGAGAGTAACAAGGGGAAACGTCGATGGTAGACGTTGTTGAGGTGAGTCGATCAAACTTTTTGCTTGCCAAATCCATTTTATATAGAGAGGCTGCGCCCTTGTTAGCACTACTGAGGATAATATGGTCTCCTTTAGGAGAAAACCTTGGGGACATTCTTTGCCCATCAACGGATCCTAAAGCATCAGATTGGCCCGTAGCCAGGTTATGAATATGAAGGGTTGGGGTTTTATCATTAGCGCCGAAATCCACATAGGCAATTTTTGTCCGACAAGGAGACATACGAGGGGTTAATACTCGCCGGTTGCCTGTTGAAATAAATTGATGATTCTCTCCATCTTGGTCCATGATAGCTAAGGAATATTTGCGGCCCATTTCAGGACCGCTTTCTGCGACATAAACAATGCGGGTGTCAAAATAGCCCTTATCGCCTGTGATACGCTCATAAATCTCATCGGCAATTTTATGGGCAACTCTGCGCCAATTAGAAGACTCGGTTTCAAGGGCAAGACCCGCAAGCTGGGATTCCGTAAAGACGTCAAAAAGGCGAAAATCGACTTGGAAGTTCTGGCCGTTACGCTTGACAAGGCCACCCACAAGGGCCTCGGCGTGGAGAATTTTCCAATCGGGAAAACGAGGGTGGGACATAACCTCTCTTGCGCTTTGGATGTAAGCATTTGGATTCACAACCTTAAAAAGGCCACAACTTTCTAAATCATTTGAAATAACCTTGGAGATTTGATTCGCAATTTGCGTTAAGGCAGCATCTCCACCCCCATCAAAGGGAGTAATAGCAATTTCAACGGGCTTAAAGGTGCCTTCAGTAATATCAATGTGAAGATCTGCCCAGCTGGGACTGGAGAGACTCAAAAGGATGAATAGGGAGAACATGAATTTTTTTAGCATTAAAACAATCCTTTGAAAGGGCTTTATAAGTTAAGAAAATAATATAGAGTTCTTGATGAAAAAACAAGAATGTCGATCTTTCGGTGTCATTGATAAGAAGTTTTTTCTTTAAGAAAGATCTCCAAAGCCTTTTGTTCAAGGTCTTGTGGTACTTTACAAAGGCCAGAGTAGTTCTCTTTTTTAGAGATCAGTTCTTGAAAACAAAGAGTAGAAAGAGCAAAATTTAAATCAATTTGCTCGATTGGCCAACCATTTCCTGATGAAATATTGACAAGATTTCCCTTGGATAAAATGGTTATTTTTTTCCCACTCTTTAATGTAAACATATCTACACAACTATTCGAGACCTCATGATAAATTGAATTTTCTTCAATAAAATTGAAATCTATTTCAGAAGAAAAACATCCAACATTTGCGATTATGACTTCATCTTTAACTTTACTGAGTTCATCTTTACCAAAAGCATTTATATCACCAGAACAAGTAACAACTATATCAGCCTTATTTAAGAGCATTTTTTCAGGATCGGGTTTATAACCATTAAAGTAAGCAGCTACTAAATTTTGTACACTCTTATCCCAAACAATAATGTTTGAACCATTTTGTGAGAAAAATTTAGCAACACCTTTACCCACTTCTCCATAACCTATAATCAGAACATTCTTTCCTGCAGGATTTATATTTACCAAATTGAAAATAGTTATAAGGGTAGAAAATCCAGTTCCGGACTCATTGCAAAGCTTGTGCTTACAGTAACTGTCTCCTACATCAAATATTGGAAAGCAATCGGAATCATCCTCATACTTTTTAAGTGTATTTGACCCTGTTGTTGTAAATTCAATAGCTCCAATAAGTTGAGGAAAGTCCTTTCTATTATCAGCACAATAGTCGATTAAGACAGCGCCATCATCAAAAATGAGATGAGGAGAAAAACTTTTAATTATTTCCAAATCATTAGGTAGTAAATTTTCGCTTACTTTAGGTATATATTTAATTTTATTTTCTTTTAAGTAATTTACAGCTTTTGAGGAGACTGAAGAAGGGTGGCTTGGATAAACAAGCGTATTAAAGCCTCTTTCGTGGAACATAAAAACCCACTCAGCTAACTTCATTTCAGCGTGTGAAGAAAAAATTATATTGATTGGTGTTGGAAATATA
>JAKFXB010000030.1 GCA_021731585.1 Alphaproteobacteria bacterium | reverse complement strand
TAGTGTTTATAGTGAATTAGGAAAGTATAAACAAGCCAAGGATATTTTTGAGCAGAACATTCTACTTTATAAAAAAGCTTCTAAAGTTCATTTAGGACTTGTCCGTACTACAGCTGAGCTGGGATACGTATACAAAGAACTTGGTTATTACAGAAAAGCTGCAGATCTCTTCCAACGTAGCCTTATTATGTATGAAAAATATTTTCCTGAAGATTATGTTGGAATTGTTTGGGCTTTATTATATCTAGGATACCTTTATCAAGATCTGGGTGATTATGAAAAAGCCCAATATTACTACAAAAAAAGTCTTATAGTCTGTAATACTCATCTTCCTGAAAATCATATTGTTACGGCTTGGGTTTTAAGTCATTTAGGAAATATAGAAAGAGAACTTGGAAATTATGAAGCCGCTATAAATTTAGTGGAGCACGCTCTTAAAACTTGCCAAGCACACTTTCCTGATAATCATGTTGGACTTGCAGTCATTTTAGTGCATTTGGGAAAAATATATATGAATCAAAAAAATTATAAAGAGGCTAAGTTGTTTTTTAACAAAAGTCTGGACATCTTTAAAAATCATTATTCTGGAAATCATGTAAGAATTGCTCTTGTTCTAAAAGAGTTAGCTGCAATTTATCTTTTAGAAAATCAACTAAAAAAAGCTGAAGACTTTCTTAATAAGGCAAATCATATATTTCAAGAAAATAACCATCCACAGGTTTTTGTGATTTTAGGAGATTTAGCAGAACTTCAACTTACAAAGCTTAACCATCTTAATAATAAAAAAAGTACACAGCAGTCTGAAATCTTAAAAAATCAAGCAATAACTTATTTTAACCAAGCCTTAAAGATTATAAATACACGTTTTCCAGAAGACTCGCCCCACGCCAAAAAAATTCAATTTAAGCTTAAAGAATTAGAAAAAAAATAAATGGGACAATTAATATTTCAATTAAGGTCATAAAAAAGGGGGGCAAGCCCCCCTTAATTTGTAGCCTCTTTTGTATTTTAGTTTTCTTGTCCTGGCATCATTTCAGGAGCAGAATCCCACTTTTTATGCATTGGCGCGGTCTGTGCTTTATACATCGCGCTGTCACTTGGGAGTGGCTTGCTTAATACATAAGGCAGTGTGTAAGTAACAGGTGCCCTTTGCGTATATACCGCATAAGGATGCATATAGCTTGGGTACCAGTACATTCCACGAAGAAGTGATGGATTATAACCATTCAACAGTGTTGCATTAGCATGTGGATACCAGAAGTAACCTCCATGACAAACATAAGGACATTCTGTTCTTCCAGCATAGAATTCAGGCCTGCAAGTGTCACCCAAATCCATTGGAGGGAAGGTTACAAAAACGCCACCAATGTTAGCTTGGTTTGGATATTGAGGGTGGCCCATATGAGCGTGGTGCTTAGCATGATGTCCTTGATGCTTAGCATGATGCCCGTGATGCTCACCATGGTGCGCACCGTGGTGTTTAACATGATGCCCAGGATGTTTAGCATGAGGGGCTCCATGACGTTGACCCGTAGGCGCACTTGGCACTGCGGCAGTAGTTGAGCCCATGGTTGAAGAGGAACTTGTCTCCGTCATTGGTTGGTTACCATCAGTAGCAAGTGATGAGCTTTGAGATTCTGTTTGTGAACTCTTATCGTTCATATTATTTGTTGGTTCAGCTTGAACAGCAAAAGCCGAAATGGCTAGAACTGAAACTGTTGTTAAAATTAAGTTTTTCATTAATCCTTCTCCTGTTTTTTTCTTACGAAGATACGCGAATGCTTTCTTCTCTGGTCACATCATACCAAAAAAAAAGTTAAAAATTAATGAAAATCATATCTTATTAATCTTATGTTATTTAAGTCGTTGTTTTTAAATCAAAAAAAACCAAGCCAGTCCCAAGAAGATTGCAAAACCTAGAAGATCTGTTGTTGTTGTTAAAAAGGGACCAGCACTAATCGCTGGATCCATACCCATCTTTTCGATAAGGATTGGCAAAATAACGCCCCAGACAGCCGCCCAGATCATATTAAAGATCAAAGCACCCCCCAAAACCATTCCCAAAGCAGGGTCGGAGAACCAAAAGGCCGCAATTGTTCCCATGATACCCCCAAAAACGATACCATTGATGAGACCCACAAGAACTTCTTTCCAGATAGCGCGGCTCATATTAGCCATTCCGAGTTCGCGGGTTGCAAGGGCTCTGACGGTTACTGTCACCACCTGCATTCCTGCATTCCCTCCCATGGCTGTGGTTATGGGCATTAGAACCGCAAGGGCGGGCATTATTTGAATAGTTGGTTGGAATTGAAAAATAACTGTAGCCGCCAAAAGCGTGTTAATTAAGGTGATAAGAAGCCAGCGAATGCGCGAATAGGAAGTGCTAAGAAGGGGTTCATAAAAGTCAGATTCCGTAACGCGCGAGAGATGCATGATGTCCTTTTCAGCTTCTTCCTCGATGACATCAACGACGTCATCTACAGTAATCATTCCAATAATGCGTCCCGCTGAATCAACAACAGGGGCTGAAACAAGTCCATATTTTTGAAAGAGAAGCGCTACATCTTCTTGATCCATGGTTGCGGGGATTTTTTTAATATCAACCAACATAATATCCATAATTTTTGTAGAAGGCGGTTGACGTAGCAAGAGACTAAGAGGGACGCCCCCAATAGGGACATGCTTGGGGTCCACAACAAAGAGATCATAAAACTTTTCCGGTAAATTCTTTTCCTTTGTCATATATTTTAAGGCTTCTTCAACAGTCCAGAAATTGGGGACACAGACGATTTCTCTCTGCATTAAACGAGCGGCACTATCTTCCGGATAGGTTAACACCTCTTCTAAAATGACTCGATCGCTTAGGGGAATATATTCTAAGATTTTTCTTTGCTGGTCTTCTTCCAAATCCTCAATCAGTGCAACCGCATCATCACTTTTAAGGCGCCCTATGGCCTCTGCCACATTGCGGGTTCCCAGTTGATCAATAACTTCTTCACGAACAATTTCATTAAGATGAATAAAAATATAAGGGTCAAACTGAGGTCTTAGAATCTCAATAAGGGAATCCCTCAGCTGAGGAGAAATGTATTCGATAACGACAGCAACGTCAGCCGCATGAAGGGGAGCAATGAGATGTTGAACTGCGTCTTTATTTCCTTCTTCTAGGGCTTCTTCCAGCTTGCGAATGGTTTCCTGGGAAACCCCGTAAAGGGTCTCATGGTTTTCACTTTCCCGATTCGTATGAGAATCTTTTTCAACCATCTATTATTTTTCCCGCTTTTCTTTTTGGGCATCAACGACGGCCAAAGCTGCCATATTGAAAATTCCTCGAACGGTGACTGAGGGTGTTAATATATGAATTGGCTTATTTGGCCCTAATAAAATCGGGCCTATGGGTTGTCCATCGGCTAAAATTTTTATCATATTAAAGACAGTGTTTGCTGTATCTAGATTTGACATAATGAGCAAATTAGCCTGCCCGGAAAGAGTAGAGCTTGGGAAAGTTTTTGAACGGATAAGCTCACTTAGCGCTGCATCGGCATGCATCTCTCCTTCAACTTCCAATTTAGGCGCAATTTCTCGAATCTTTAAAAGCGCCTTACGCATTTTAAGAGCGGATTCATCTTGATAGGTTCCAAAATTAGAATGGGAGAGAAGGGCAACTTTCGGAGCAATGCCAAATTGCCGCACTTGCTCGGCAGCAATAACCGCCATTTCGGCAATTTGACAAGCTGTTGGGTTAATATTTACATAAGGATCGCAAAAGAAAAAAGATCCCTTATCCAAAACCATGATTCCCATAGAGGCTGCCACCTCTAAGCCTGGTTTTAAACCAACAATATCAAGGATAGAACAAAGATGTTGGCCGTAACGTCCCGCAGGCCCACAAAGAGCTGTGTCGGCTTCGCCAAAGTGCACCATAAGGCTTGCAATGACTGAGGAATTTGTTCGTAAAACAAGCTTGGCTAAGTCAGGAGAAACTCCTTTGCGTTCCATCAATCGATGATATTCAGTCCAATATTGGATGTAGCGGCTGTCATTTTGAGGGTCGACTAGCTCAAAGTCTCGATCCATTTCCATGCGCAAATTAAGGCGTTTAATTCGTGCGGCTACAACGCCGCGCCGGCCAATAAGGATGGGATAAGCGATGTTTTCTTCAATAACACGTTGGGCGGCTTGTAAGACTCTTTCATCTTCACCTTCGGCAAAGGCAAGACGTAAAGGATTGGCTTTTGCAAGAGAGAAAATGGGCTTCATGACAAGGCTGGAGCGGTAGACAAATTCAGAAAGTTTTTGTTTATAAGCCCCTAGATCGGCAATAGGTCGTGTGGCAACGCCTGTTTTCATAGCCGCATGAGCAACAGCTGGAGGAAGTTCCGTGATAAGGCGGGGATCAAAGGGTTTAGGAATGATGTAATTTTGACCAAATTGCACGTCTTCATGGGCATATATGGCCGTTACAACATCGGAAGGGTCTTGGTGAGTCAAATCAGCAAGGGCCTTCACACACGCTAGTTTCATTTCTTCATTAATTGTGGTCGCGCCCACGTCAAGGGCCCCTCTAAAAATAAAGGGAAAGCATAAAACATTGTTGACTTGGTTAGGATAGTCAGATCGGCCGGTCGCTATAATGGCATCGACGCGGACTTTTTTTACCTCTTCTGGCAGAATTTCAGGAATAGGATTTGCTAGGGCAAAAATGATCGGATGATCAGCCATTGTGGCAACCATTTCTTCTTTCAAAACCCCTGCTGCAGAAAGTCCTAAAAAGATATCCGCTCCTTTAATGGCTTCAGCTAAGGTGCGGACTTTCTTTTCGGTAGCATAGCGTGCCTTATTTGGATCAAGATTATCTCGGCCTTTATAAATAACACCCGCTTGGTCTGTGGCAATTATATTTTCCTTTTTAAGTCCCAAGCTCACAAGAATATCTAAGCAAGCAATAGCTGCTGCTCCCGCACCAGAGGTGACAAGCTTCACCTCTTCAATCTTCTTTTTGACAAGTTTGATGGCGTTTAAGGCTGCTGCGCCAACAATAATAGCCGTTCCATGTTGATCATCATGAAAGACAGGAATCTTAAGCCGCTTTTTTAACTCTTGCTCAACATAGAAACACTCTGGCGCTTTAATATCTTCAAGGTTAATGCCGCCAAAAGTGGGTTCAAGACTGGCAATGATCTCTATTCATTTCTCAGGATTTGATTCATTCACTTCAATATCAAATACATTAATGCCTGCAAATTTTTTAAAGAGAACGGCTTTTCCTTCCATGACGGGTTTTGCAGCTAAGGGGCCAATATTCCCAAGACCAAGGACGGCTGTTCCATTGCTGATGACAGCGACAAGGTTGGCTCTGTTTGTTAAATAGGCGGCTTCTTGCGGATCTTTCTCAATAGCTGTACTTACAGCGGCAACGCCAGGGGAGTAGGCTAAGGCCAGATCATCTTGGGTCGAAAGAGGCTTTGTCGCCACAATCTTTAGCTTTCCAGGAGGATTCTGGCGATGATATTCAAGTGCTCGCTGATAAAGAGTCTCTTCCACGTTACGCTCCCCCTCTTATGAACACTCAAGTATATACTACTTAGAGATAATTAGCACTATGGTGCGGTCGAGAAGACTCGAACTTCCACGGGATCTCTCCCACAGCGACCTCAACGCTGCGCGTCTACCAATTCCGCCACGACCGCATTTAGTTTTGACTTCCCCCTTTTACGAGAGGGTGGTACACCTGGAATAACAAATCTATCCAGTTGCTGCAAGCGTGTTTACACGGAAATGAATATGAGAACAAGCCTAAAGAATTCAAATATTTTTGAATGGAAATTTCAAGAGGAATTAATTCCTTATCCTGAGGCTATGAAATGGATGGAAAATCGAGTTCAGGACTTGCAAAAAGGGGAGGCCCTCCCGTGTGTTTGGTTTTTAGAACATCCTCCTTTGTATACATTGGGAAGTAGAGGAAAAGACGAGGATATTTTTTCTTCAGCAAAGCTTCCTATTTTTAAAACAGGTCGTGGCGGCCAAGTCACTTATCATGGCCCTGGTCAGCGGACTGTCTATGTCATGATTGATTTAAAAAACTATTACGAAGATATAAGGCGCTATGTCCACGAGCTGGAAAGATGGATTATTGACGCGCTTCATCATTTTGGCGTCAAAGGAGAAAGGCGAGAAGGGCGTGTTGGCATTTGGGTTCAAAAGGCAGGGAAAGATTATAAAATAGCTGCCCTGGGGGTTCGGGTTCAAAAGTGGGTGACCTCCCATGGTTTTGCTTTAAATATCAATCCCGACCTTAAGGCCTATGATGACATCATCCCTTGTGGGCTGAGCCAGTATGGTGTGACATCTCTTCAAGATCTAGGCATTGAAGTGTCCATGGAGGAGGTGGATGTCATCCTTCGTCAAACCTGTCCCTTTGATCCATGCGCATAATTGTTCACCTTACCCCGAAGGCGTCCCAGAATAAAGTTGAGGGCTGGGCTGAAGATGTTAAAGGTGAGAAGATTTTGCGTGTCAAAGTGACCGCCGTTCCAGAAAGTGGCAAAGCTAATGAGGCTTTGATAAAGCTCTTAAGTTCATTTTTTAACGTTCCTAAATCCAAAATTTCTCTCATTCGGGGCGCAACTTCGCGTATAAAACACCTTGAGATTCAAGAGGGGAGGTAGGTTTTGGGGCTACCTTCCATATCTCTGGACCCCGTGGTCAAGCCACGGGGCGACAATGTGTGCGTGGCTTCTAAACCGTTTTTGACGTCCCGCGGCCCAGACCGCGGGATCAAGAGAACAGCATCTTGAAATAATAGTTATGGTCCCCCAATAGGATCCTCACTCGGAAGTGTACTCGATGAAGGAAGTGGCATAGAAGACGAAGAGGAGGGAGCTCCTATGGTTACGGATGGAGCCTGAACCTCTTTCAAGAAGAGGGAAGGGTCAATTCCAATCTCAATTCCAATGTTAATGACTTCTTGAGCCCAAGGGTGATCAACGCCAACAGCCCCTATAATCTGATAAATAACAAATTGTGGATCTTCCAAATCATTGTAATTGCCAATAAGCACTTGTTTTAAGTAGTCGAAAGCCTTTAGAGATAAATTTTCA
Organism: Alphaproteobacteria bacterium; assembly: GCA_021731585.1. GTDB lineage: Bacteria > Pseudomonadota > Alphaproteobacteria > UBA9655 > UBA9655 > UBA9655. Next base: position 18,349 of record JAKFXB010000030.1, on the reverse strand, counting down.
TCAGTTGTTCTTAAAAACCTTGGTGCAAGACTTGATAGTACATCTTTATCTGTTGTTGGGTCATTAAATTTAGCTTTAAGTTGCTCTTGAATTTTTAGACGTAGATCTTGCGCAATGTTGTCTTCTTCAAGGTTAAAGAAAAGGTCCAATGTATAATCTAAATTATTCTTATTAAGCCGCTGTTCAGCCAACTCTCTTGCTCTTATGCTTATTGAGGGCTCTTCTTGAGTAAGAAGTAGTACTAAAGCTCTCGGAGAAAGTTCTTGTTCTGTTTCTGCAAATAACCAACTAAGGATAGATTCTCTTATAGGAGATGGAGAAGTATATTTTAAGAGAACTTTAGACACCCTAATTAGTGTTTCCCCCTCTTCCTCTTCCGACATCTCAGAATCTTCTGAAGACTTTCCTTTAATAAGTTCCCATAAGATTCGTATCACTGGTTCGTTATCGAGACCGTATTGCAAGATATACTTAGCGGCATTTATAACTTGAGTTACATCTTCGGTAGAACTCATAACTTCATGTATTTTTTGCAACATTGAGGTTCGTTTACCTTCATCACTCATCTCAAGAGTAGCACTAAGCCACTTTTTCCTAGCTCCGCCATAAAGGAAGAACCCTGGTCGCTTGAAAAAACACCCTTCAATTCCCTCTTGGCTTTCGGCATGATCGTAGCTCATCAGAAGCTCTATGAACCTAGATATGCTCAATTCTTCGTAGGATTCATCACTCGCTGATTCTAAAGCACGTGCTAAACTTAAAAGTGTTGCAACAGGAGACTTTTCGTCTAAACCTGGCAAATAAGCGAAGCGATCTTTAAAAGGAAGGTCCTCAGCATTAAGAAAAGTTGTCCTTAAACTTTTCAATCTTTCTCTTATAGGTTCATCTAATAAGTCTATAAAAAGATAAATAGAAGAAAATGCTTTTTGTCGTGAAGCAATAGGTGCATCTTCTTGTAAAGCAACTTCTATTAGAGGTTTCTTTTTCTCTTTCCAAGTTAAGATAGAAGACTCCGGAATAATATACAAAAAATCACTTGGAGAACCTGAAGAGGATGCGGCCTTTGAAGGTGTTGATGGAGCTCTAAGAATATGTGAAGAAGGAGGGGGGAGACTTTCTTCTTTAGGATCCATACAAGAAGCTGCATCCATCAAAAGAAAAGAACTTAAGATTAAATATGAAACACCTTTTTTTAACATAATCATTCTCTCCTGATCCACGATATTTAAAAATTAACCTATTGAAACCCGTTGTGTAAACGTATAATTCGTCTGTCAATCAAATTTCATTATTCTAAACTTCCTTCTTCGTGGAGGCAACTTCACGTATAAAACACCTTGAGATTCAAGAGGAGAGGTAGATAAAAAAGTAAATTCTTCTTTATTTCTTTTAATAACTTCAAGTAAGTTATTTTTCTTTTTTCCAATGTGTTATCAATAAATGATAAAAAGTAAGTTGTTTTTTTGATTAAGATCACATATGTAAAAACTGTAAATTTATTGTCAAAGTTGTTTTATTAGGAGAATTATTATGAGTGTTCAAAGATATAATTTTTTAAGATTTTTAAGAACTACAGCATTAACGTCCCTTGTTTGTTTCTCTTCTTCTGCTGTTTATGCAATGGCTGAGGATGATTCAGCTTCTGCGTCAAAAGTAATAACATATCGAACAACAGCCGCTGAACCCCATATCTCTGTCCCACTCGAACGAACTGACCTTGATTTTGACCTGCCTCTAGAAATTAAGATTGTGCACCGTACCCCTAGTAAGGAATGGAGTCACGTAAGTATATTTGATCCAAAAGATAATGAATACGTTGAGATAGAAATACTGCCAAGGTCTCTTGAATTTATAAAAACACCCCTTTGTCTAGAGCCGGAGAAAATGAAAGAATTGAATTCTTCTTTTGAGGCTTTGAATAAACCGACGGAGTTACAATTTAGATTTCATGGTGATGTAAGTGATATTCATTCTATCAAGCTTATCCAACGCAGCACCTCTGGAAAAAATGTTCTGCGATCTGTAACTTTGGGAAACAAAGAAAGCGAGGAGCAAGCAGAAAAAGCCCATATATCTTTGTCTGAAGCACCTAATGAATGGTCAGACCCTCAAACATTAATGCCTACGGTTAGTTTTTCTTCTGTGGAGCCAATAATTTCAATGCCTTCTGATGACATTGAGAAGATTCGTTTACTAGAGGGAAAAGCTAAAAAAAAGGCCTTCAAGGAACTTATTGAGGATCAAACAGTTCCCTTTTCGGATCGTTTAAATGTTGTAGTTGCAGCTGCCAATGATCTAAACGAAGCATCTACATCTCTATCTCTACTCGACACCCTTATTAGGGAGACAGATATTTCTTCTTCTGATCGCTTAAAAGTTGCCAAGGTTGGTGAGCAGATAGAAGAAGGTGTAGGAGTAGAATTGCTCTATAGTATTGTTAAAGAGCAGACAATTCCATTTTCTCATCGCTTTGAAGCTGCCAAATTTGTCGGAGAGCCTGCTTTCTTTAAATTAGCTAGGGATTCACGCAATGAACCTGAAGGCCGCGCATTAGCTACTGAGCATTTACAAGGAGCCATGAAAATTATTGCGACTGCTCCTAGGCTGGAAGAAGATGGAGATTACGATCCTATAATCCGCGGAGGTTGTGTTGAATCGATTGATGAGTAGGTTAAATCTCTCTCTCGTAAAAGTAAAATGTTCAACAGGGCCTTAGCTAGCCTCATTCTTAACGACCCTGCGGTTAAACCGCGGGGTTATTAATTTGTGTCCACACTAGTCCGGCTACATCAGAGTCACCCATCCTCCATCGAGTGGGAGTGGGGGTGTTTTGTTGTGTGAAATATTTTTTCTTTTTCTTTCAATAAGATATAGGAATGCGATGAATAGGGAGTTGTTTTTTTGACTAAGAACACATAAGTAAAAGCTGTAAATTTAGTGTCAAAGTTGTTTTATTAGGAGAATTATTATGAGTGTTAAAAGATATGATTTTTTGAGAATTTTAAGAGCTACAGCGTTAACGTCCCTTGTTTGTTTCTCTTCTTCTGCTGTTTATGCAATGGCTGAGGATGATTCAGCTCCTGCGTCAAAAGTAGTAACATATCGAACAACAGGCTCTAATCCCCGTGCCGTTCACAACCACTCATTTATTTTTTTTGGAATCGACAAAGTTGTCTTTGATTTTACCCAGCCTTTAGAAATTAGTATTAATCACCGCAGCCCGGATGAGAAAATGAGTTCCTTGGTAACTTTATTTGATGATAGGAACAACAGATACCATCCAATAGGAAAGTTGTCGAAGTCTGAGGATTTTACAAGTACATCTTATAGTGTAGGTATATCTGACTGGTATAGTCACCTGCTTGTTTCCGATAAACCGAAAATGTTACAACTAAGTTTTCAAGGTGGTGTAAGCGACATTCATTCTGTTACGCTTCAACAAGGCGAGACGAGAAAAAAAGTTCTGCAATCCATAGTTTTGGGAGACCAAAAAAGCGAGGAACGACCAGAAGTCTGTATGCGTTTTCCTGAAGCGCCTAATGAATGGTCAAAAGCTCACAGAGTAACACCTAAATCTAGTTCTTTTTCTCTTGAGCTATTAAGCCCAGAGAGTCGTGAGACCGTGGGAAAGATTCGTTCTTTAGCTATTAAGCATGAAACAAAAGACTCTGACGACCTCATTGAAGAGCAGGATTTTCCCTTTTCTGATCGCCTGATAATTGCTCGCTCTCTGGGAGATTCTGCTTTATTTAAATTAGCTACGAATATATCGAATGAACTCGAAGACAGGATGCTTGCTGCTAAATGTTTAACAGGAGCTATGAGAATTGTTGCCGCTCGTAGGTTGCAAGAGGACTTAGAAGATTATAACCCAGAGCGGTTTGTGAGGGATTGCGTAGGAGGCCGTAGCAGCTTGCCCTTGCCAAAGTCAGAATGAACAGAAGGGGGTGAGTATCTCTAAACGTACCACCCCCATTTCTTTAGAACTCAATTTTAAATCAAGTTCCATTAATCTAAAATTTCTCTCATCAGAAGTGCGACTTCACATATAAAACACCTTGAGATTCTGTAAAATTCAGCTTAATACTTTTAGACTTTAAGACATTACGGAGAAATGAATGACCGTTGTTCGCGTTTTATGGGTCATTATGGGCCTTTTACTTTTAACAGGAATTGTTGTGCTCTCTATGTGGGGCATTCCGGCTCCCTCTGTTCGTATCGAGAAAATAATTCCGAATGATAAACTTTCTTAATAAGCCTTTTCTATTTCTTCTAACCTCCTCTTTTTTTACAAGTTCACTCGTCTGGGCTCTTCCTGTGCAACTTCTTCCAAATAAGGAAGGGGGAAGGGCGCCTTCTTATGACTTTTCTATTGAGTCTCAAACCAATGGTTTTTGGGAAGGAACATCTTCCGTCGTTATAGAGCAATATTTTCCAAAGATTCCCCTTCGTCTTACCTCGCCCACATTAAGAGCCCTGAGAGATGAGGTTTTAAAAGAAAAATTTGAGCCGCTCCTTACAAATTCCTCTTATCAAGAAAAGGTTTTTGATTTGTTTGCAGAGAGTGGGGACCTTATAAGTGCTGAAAATTTCTTGATTAACTCAACGCTCCCTCATAAAGACAATAGCTTTCTTAACCTTTTCTATTGGGCGGGAAAATCAGAAAAAGCATGTGAAAAGGTGGCTAACTTAATGCGTATGTCCCCCAGCTTGGATATAAGGGCACAAAATGTTTATTGCCTTTATTTTAATGGAGAGAAAGAGCGGGCAAAAATTGCCTTTGAACTTTTAAATGAATTCGACACAGCTGTTCCGCCTCTTTTAAACGCCCTCTTTGATTCTTCCTTCACTCCCACTTTTGAGGATGCTATGGGAAGTTCTCCTTTTCTTCTCACCCTCTGGTGTTCTATACAAAAAGAAATCCCAGAGAAAAATCTTAAAGCCCTTTCTCCAGCAGCTTTGATGTTGATTGCAAATGCTGAAAAAATGCCCCAGCAAACACGACTTTTAGCGGCTCAATTGGCCTTAGAGTATGGTCTGACAACGCGCCCTGATGTTCAATTTCCCAAACAGCGAGAGCCTCAGAACTCTGCCCTTGTGCAAGAGCTTCTGGAAGGGCGTGGAGAATATGGTGGAGGCGATTTAGAACTCTTAGAGAGTGTCGCAAAGAATAAACGCAAAGGGGAGGTTCTACTTTTGGCCCTCGCCATTTTGGGCGAGACTCCTTTGAAAGATATCCCATCCGCAAGACTTACGAGTATATTAAAAGCCCTTATCAAAGTAGGATATGACCAGCAAGCAAAGGCGTTAGCTGCTGAGTATCTTGTGGCCAAAGACTTATAGCTTTACCTCAGCCAAAGGCGCCTCTAAAATTTCTGGGGAGGAGGTAAGAAGCGTCCAAACGCCCATGACTTTCTTGAGGGGCCGAATGAATGTTCTCAAAATTCCGACTTGATGAGAAGAATCGTCTTCTGAATCATCCATAAGAGAAAAGAGTCCTTCAAACAACGTCTTAGAAGGCGGATAAATGGAAATCCCAGCAGTGGGGGGAAGGCCCGCTTCTTTCTTTGCTAAAGCAATGGCTGTGGGAAGGCCTCCCAACTGATCCACAAGGCCCAATGCCAAGGCTTGCTCTCCTGTCCATACACGCCCGCGAGCCACCTTTTCCACTTGTTCGAGGGTCATATGACGGTTTTGGGCAACACGACTTGTAAAGACCTGATAAATATCATCCATCATGGCATTAAGTTTCATCCATTGAGCTGGATTAAAAGGTTGTGTAAAACTCCACATGATTGCATTGTCGCTTGTGGTAATACTACCGATGTGAACCCCTAATTTCTCAAGAAAACCAGAAAGAATAAACTTTCCACCAAAAACACCTATGGAGCCGGTCAACGTTGCGGGCTGGGCGACTATCTTAGATCCAGCCAAGGAAATCCAATAGCCTCCTGATGCCGCGGCATCACTCATCGAAATAATGACAGGTTTTTTTGCCACCTGCTGTGTGTGGCGAATAACATTATAGATTGTCTCGGAGGCCACTGGCGATCCGCCACTACAGTTAATACGATAAACAATTGCTTTTACATCCTTGTCATCAACAGCTTGTTGAAAAGCCTTCTCTGTTTCATTAGAGGAAATAACAACCTCATCAAGAGCCGAGTGGCCGCCATCCCTTTGAATTGTGCCTGAGCCAAAAATCAAGGCGACCTTATCTCCTGGAACAGATTGTTGAAAGTTTTGAAGGTAAGAGGCCATCTTCAAAAACGGGACATGTTGCCCTAAGCGCTCTTTTATAACTGCTGTAAGTGCTTGACGAAACTCAATCCGATCCACAAGTTTTTCGTTGAGGGCTTCTTGGGTTAAATAAGGACCATTCGCAATGAGAAAACGAACGTGGTCATGGGAAAACTTACGGTCCTTTGCAATGCTTTCCACAATTTGAGAAAGAACAGAATCCGCAATGGCTTGCTGAGCTTCACGGCTAGCTTCAGAAAAATCCTCTCGTGTGAACATTTCCACAAAAGATTTGTATTCCTTTCTCTGGGCTATTTCTGGAGTTATATCGAGCTTTTCTAAAGCATTTTTTCCAAAAGGAACTTCTAAATTAATTCCCGTTAGATTAACCATTCCAAGGGGTTGGAGCCAGATTTCGTCACAAGCGGTGGCTAAATAATAAAGACCTGTTCCAGAGGAAGATTCTCCAAAACTATCGGAATAACACCAGCTAGGTTTTCCTGAATCTCGAAAAATCGTGAGAGCTTCCCGAAGTTCTTGCAATTGAGCTGTCCCGAGGCTGGGGGATTCAATGCGAACGACGAGGCCTTTTATCTTATCATCGGAGGCAGCCTTTATGATTCCTTGGGTGAGTTCATAAAGAGAGGCTTCTTTTCCTAGAAATAGAGACCCAATTCCTTTTGAATTCGAGTGTTCAACATAGGTTCCATTCAGAATGACGGAGAGGACGGAATCTTTTTTTAGGGGTTGTGTTGAGGGAGAAAAAGGTCCAATGCCTCCAAGATAGAGGAAGAAAATTAGGCTCACAAAAACGATCCCTATAGCAGAGCAAATCCAAAAAAACGTTGAAAAAATAAATTTCAATACACTGCGGATCATTTAGATCTCCTTTAAAATTTAATCATGTCCTTCAACGACAAGAGTAATATCAGGCGCATCCACTGACTTCATGCCTATTGCATGGTAGCCCGAATCCACATGGAGCACTTCTCCTGTTGTTCCGCTCCCCAACTCACTTAATAAGTAAAGGGCCGCACCTCCCACATCCTCAAGGGATGTATTCCGCTTTAAGGGAGAATTATACTGATTCCACTTCAAAATATAACGAAAATCACCAATACCTGAGGAGGCAAGGGTTTTGACAGGACCTGCGGAAATGGCATTCACTCGGATGTTATTGCTGCCTAAGTCTACAGCTAAATAACGAACGCTGGCCTCAAGGGCGGCCTTTACAAGGCCCATAACATTATAATGGGGCATAACTTTTTCTGCTCCATAATAGGTCAAGGTTAAAAGGCTTCCGCCCTCTCTCATCATAGGAGCAGCATGGCGGGCAACTTCCGTAAAAGAATAACAAGAAATATCCATGGAATTCAGGAAGTTTTTACGCGAGACGTTGACGTACTTTCCCTTTAATTCATCCTTATCAGAAAATCCAATGGCATGCACAACAAAATCGAGGGAATCCCAACTCTTTTTAAGAACTTCAAAGGTATTTTCAATGCCGCCTTCTTCACTGACATCGCAAGGGATCACAAGGGAAGATCCCACGGAACTAGCTAAAGGCTCCACTCGTTTTTTAAGGGCATCGCCTTGGTAGGTAAAAGCGAGCTCTGCTCCATGTTCTGAAAGAGAACGTGCAATCCCCCAGCCAAGGGACATATTATTAGCAACGCCCATAATCAGGCCACGTTTGCCAGCCATTAAGGTAGATTTCGTCATGAAAAGGTCTCCAATTCTTTAAAGTCCTTAAAATAAGCGCAGCCGCCCTTAAGGTCAAGTGAATTGGCGAGAGGGTCAGGGTCACGGGTAAAACCCTTCAAAAGTTCATGGGGGAGAACATCAAAGCGGGGAAGGGAGGTCCACAAAATGCCGCAAGAAAGGGTGTGCTTAGGATAAATTGCGGCCACAATGCTGCGATAAATGGCCATTTGTTTCAAAATGGAAGGCGAGATATCCTCGAGCTTTGAAGGTACCTCTCTGTGGGTTTTATAATCAACAATGAGGATTTGCTCTTCCATAATGATCAAACGGTCGATTTGTCCGGAAACCCAAGTTTCGTCAAGTTTTCCTTCAAAGGAAACTTCGCCAAGCGAAGAGGGAGTGTAAAAATCAGGATACGTGTTTAGAACCTTCAGAGCCGTTTCTGTCATTTCTTGGGCCAGATCTTGGGGAATGTCCTCCTTTTCTAAAAAGCGTTTGGCAGCCTTTTCCCGCAAATCGGGAAGCAGGGTGGGCAAAAATTCCAAAAGCTTGTGGATCAGCGTGCCCCGCCGTGTGCCAAATTCACCAAAGGTGGATGGATGAAACTCAGCTTCCTCTCCCTCAAGTTTTGAGGGAGCGAGAAAGAGAGGAGTAGCTTCAGGAAGAGGAGGTGTTTTAAGCCATTGAGGAGACGGGAAAGAGAGAATGGAGGAAGGTTTATAGGGGCTGCTCTCCCCTTTTTTAAGGGAAGAGAGGCGTAAACCCTTTTCCTCTCCAAAATCAAATTCTTTGCCCACCTTTTGGAGCCCTGCCTTTACCATGTCGTACCAAGAATTCTGAGAAGGGGCCTCCCACCCGCAGACGTAAAGGGCATCTTCTGCCCGGGTCAGGGCTACATAGAGAAGGCGATTATATTCCTCTTGTTGTTTTAATTTGAGGCGCTGCTTGATGGCCTTTGTAAGAGGTATGTCTTGAGTGATCGGGGGCAGCCATAAAAGGCTATCTTCAAAAAAAGCAAAAGGTGGTATATCCACAGGAGCTTGAGTTGTATCTGGAAGAAAAACAATAGGCGCTTGAAGCCCTTTTGAGCCATGAACGGTCATAATACGGACTTGATTGCTTTGATCCAGGTCACGCTTAAGTTCAATGGTTTCTTGGCCTACCCACGCCAAAAAATTCTGAAGAGAGGGCGTTTCTTTTTCTTGAAAGAGAAGACAGAGGTTCAGGAATTCATCCAAAGAATCTAAGACCTCAGGTCCAAGGCGGGTGTGCCATTTCTTGCGTCCCTCCAAAGGGCCTAGAATTTGACTAAAAAGGGCAAATGGCGTCAAAAAGTCTACCTGAGACAAAAGCTTTTCTAAGAATGCTCTGGTGTCCTTAAAGTTCCCTTGGGTTTGAAGGCGCTGCCACAGGGATTTGTTTTCCCTTCCTTGAGCGAGGGCAAAAATGTCCTCTTCTGAAAAGCTGAAAAGGGGCCCTTTTAAAACTGTGGCAAGGGTTAAGTCATCTTCGGGAAGGAGCAAAAATTCGGCAATCTTTAAAAGATCTTGAACGCCAATGCCTTCCAAAAGCCATAGCCGATCAATGCCAGCAACAGGAATATCATGCTCTTTAAGGGCTTTGATGAGTTTGTCCACAAAGGAAGTTCGTCGCCTTATAAGGATAAGAATATCACCTGGAGCCGTAGGACGAGTAAGGGGCCCTTGACCGGAAAGCCAGCCTTGAATGGTTTTGGCCATCAACGTAACTAATTTTTTTTGTGGGGAGGAGAATCCCTGATAATCAAGGGCAGGTTGCCAGGAAGAGAGGGAGGCGCTCTCTTCCTTTTTAAGGAGAGGCCAAAGTTCAACATGGCCTGGGGCGTCTTTCCGGAAGGCTTTGTGTTCGAGGGCAACGGAAGATAAAGGCGCTGTTGAAAAAACCGCATCAACAGTGGACAGAATTTCTGGCGTTGAACGAAAGGAGACATTCAAGTCAATATCTTCCCATTTTTTTCCCGAGCTCGAGGCAAAGCGCCTCAAATCATGCTGCATTTGCATGAAAACGGCTGGATCAGCGCCCTGAAAACTATAAATAGATTGCTTCCCATCACCCACAACGAAGAGGGTTCGGTTGCAGGTTTCGGTAGCGGCGTTCGCATAAAATTCTTCCGCTAAAGCGCGGATGACCTGCCATTGGGCGGGATTGGTATCTTGAGCTTCGTCCACAAGAATGTGATCGAGGCCTCCATCCAGCTTATACAGAACCCAATGGCAACCAGGGTTTTTGAGGAGTTCTACGGTTTTAAGAATTAAATCATCATAATCCAGAAGGGAGAGCTCTTTTTTAAGCTTTTCATAGATCTTGAGGAAGGCAGTGCTGTAGGCCAGAAAAGCTTTGGAGAGATGAGAAATGGCTAAGGCGTTCTCCTTTTCTTTCCAGGCCTCCACCCGTAACGCTTCCGCTTCCATTATCTCTTTCAGATGGGGAAAGTTGAGGGCTACGTTTTGGGTTAAAAGGCGCGCGCGCATCTCTCCTTGCTGGGTTAAGAAAACATTTACATAGGTTTCATAATTTTGGATTTTTTCATCATCAAGGAGATTTAAAAAGTGGGAAAGGATGGCTCCCCGCTCTTGATCCGTGGGGCTGCCTTTAGAAAAGCCGACAAGTTCCTTTTTAAGCGCCTCCTGGGGAATGTCCTTGAGAAGTACCTTGAAAAGGTCATCCTTTGTGAGTTTTGCAACGCCCAGTTTTTCCTCAATTTTTTTGGAAGAGAGACCATGAAATGAAGACCTATTTTCTAAAACAAAATGGGTCAACTCTTTCAAGGTGCCCTCACTAAACTTCAAAATGAGATCCTGTCCTGTCTCCACCACAGCGTGGGAGGCTTTATCCTTCAGGTTGGTTTGCTCGGTGGCATCGGCAATTTCAAAAAAAGGTGAAAGGCCTGCTTCCAAGGGAAAGCGTTTCAAAAGAGCTTGGCAAAAACTATGGATTGTTTGGATTTTAAGGCCGCCGGGGGCATCCAGAATCAGGCTGAAAAGGTGGCGCGCTCGCTTTATTTTTTCAGGTGTTGGCGCGTGGCCTTGGAGCGTTTCAAGAGAGAGGCTCAAGTCTTTCTCATTTAAGATGGCCCACTCCCCAAGACGCGCCCGAACTCGGTTAGCCATTTCTGCGGCTGCCGCCTTGGTAAACGTTAAGCATAAAATACGCTCAGGGGCGCATTCTTCCAGGAGGAGATTCAGGACGCGGTCCGTTAAAACCTTTGTTTTTCCTGACCCTGCGGAGGCGGCCACCCACGCGCTATGGTGAGGATGGGCAGCGATGCGTTGAGAGGAGGTGGCGAGTTGATGGGGCATTATATTTTTCCCCATTCTTCAAGCCGTGCAAGGTGGGCATAATCATTATATTTCAGACCCTTCTCAGGGAGAGGCCGTGCGGGATAAGGCGTTGTCTCATTTTCAAACAAGCGCACCATTTTCTCAAGGCCCTCAAGGGCTTTTGAAGACAGTTCATGGGGATCACCGGGAAGGGTCTTGATACCTCCGCCTTTTGTATCTCCTTTTAGAATCCAAAACTGAAGACCTTCGATTTGCGTTGAGGCAATACCTTCAAATCCCTTTTGAAGAGCGATGGCCCCTTCCAAAGGAAGTTGTGGTGAAAAGCCCAGCTGGACATCCTGATCGGAGGGAGCCAGTCCCGTTTTATAATCAATGAGGCGGAGAGCCCCATCGGGAAGAATATCAATGCGGTCCGCTTTTGCCGTACATTCAAAGACCCCTTTTGCCGTTGTTAGGGTAAGTTTTCCTTTAATTTCCGTATGGGTCACTGTGCCGGACAGGCGTGTTTCTCTTTCGTTTTGAATAAACCACTGGGCCAGATTTTGAAAACGCGGCCACCAGAACAGGCGGACCGAGGGCTCATGTTCATAAGCTTCAAAAAGATTTTTCCCAATAAAAAGTAAGATATCTAAGGCATCCTTCTGAAGGGGATCATGGCACAGCTTAAAGAATTGATCGAGAGCGTTATGAATCAACGTTCCTCGGTCGGAGGCTTCAACTTGAGGGTTTAAGGGATCGAGGGGTAAGAGCCCCAAGATATGGCGGGCATACAAAGCATAGGGGTCGCGCATCCATGTTTCTACTTGTGTCACCGAAAGGCGCCGCGGGCGGGCGTCCACAGGAGGCATAGGAAGGGGCGGCGAAAGGGGCGCCATTTTTTCTGGAAGGTCTAGGCTGCGGGCCCACTCCAGAAGATGGGGTTCATAGGGAAGGGAGCGATTCCATCCCTTCAGGTAGACCTCAAGACGCTCGAGCCATCGGCAAGCAAGGGTGGGCGTGCCATCAACTTTTAAGGCTCGGGTCAAGTAAACCTTAGCGCTGGAAAAGGCTTGTCCGAAGTCATGGGAGGAGAGGCCAATACGCCTTTCCGGGGCGGGAAAACCCATCTCTTTGCGCATGGGGCGATTGAGCCAGGGGTCAACGTCGATGTCAGGAGGCCAACTTCCTTCATTAAGGCCCCCCAGAATCATAACGTCCGCATGGAAAAGGCGTGCTTCTATTGGCCCCAGGATGGCAAGGCGCGGATGTTTTTGCGGGCGGAAATGTAAATTTTGCCCTTGAAAGAGTTCCTTAAGAAGCTCGGGGTAGTCTTGAAGAGAAAGATTTGGAAAATCTTTTGCTGCTTTTTGCATGTTCTCAAAAAAAGCTTTAACACTTTCGCCCCGGCCTCCCTTCCAGAGATGACAAACTCCCTCCCGATCTGTGGTAAGTTTTTCGGCAAGCGCTCGGTGCTCGGTTGCAAAAGTTGAAAGAGACGTTTTTTTCAGGGAGCGGAGCTTTTGACTCATTTCATAGAGGTTTTGAAGCCAAGGTGGAGTTTTAAATTCTCCCTTCCGTAAGCAGATTTTTTCAAATTGCCGTATGGCGGGGCGCATGGCTCCTGAAGGCTGTCCCAGATGAAAAAGAGGGTGTTTGAGAAGGGATAAAAGGGCTATATGATTGTGGGGGGCTGCGGCAAACTCGGCGCAGAGTTTTAGAAAAATTCCAGGCGGGGTAAGATCAAGGGCATCCCCTGAAGAGCTATCAATTTCAATATCCCAACGTTTGAGCTCCCACCTGACCCGCTCGGCAAGCTTAAGGTCGGAGGTGATAAAAGCAATCCTTTGTCTCGGTGTTTCCAGGTGTTGGCGTAATAACAGAGCGATGACAAGTGCTTCCTCTTGAGGGGTTGCACAGGCAAGAAAAATGATGCCCTCGAGGGTTTTTTCGGAAGGTGGTTCGGTAAAGGAAAATGAAGGTTTCAGCGCATGAGAAAAGAGAGAGGCCCTTTCCGATAAGGATTTATCTTCCGTCCGTAGAGCGGGCCACAGAGGAACATCAGACGGAGCAAGTCCCATTTTCTCTAAAAAGCGCGTGGGAGCATATTGGGGGTGGCAAGGGCGGATGTCTTCGAGATCCTCTTTCCTAAGGTTCGAATCAAGCCCTGGAAGGATGACGGCTCCTTCAGGGAGTTTGGCAATGGCTTGGAGGAGTTTTGCAGTGGCGGGCATGGTTCCTGTGGAGCCGGCAGCAAGAATGGGATGAGTGGGGGGCGAAAGTTCCCAGCGCTTTAAGAGAACCTCAACCATGTCGTGGTGGTGAGTGTAGGGTTCAAGAAAGCCCGTCTCCGCAATGATTTTAGGCCAGTGGGTTGTGATAATTTCAAGGAAATTAAGGGTGAGTTGCCAATGTTGGGCCAGCTCGGCCGGCACCAGGTGAACAAGACTTTCCCATGAAACGCCTTCGATGATGGCCTGATCCATTAATTTGATAAGGCTTTTGGCCAATTTAAGGGAGAGGAGAGGGGAGGAAGGCAACTCCGTTTTTTGGGTGTATTCTTGGATAAGGTTGCTGAGAAGCCCAAGGCGCATAAAAGGCGGAATCACTGGCTTTAAGGTGATTTCATCTTGAGGCGAGCTGAGCCATTCCTGATCTTCATCTAAATCTCCTAAAGGAGAAAACTTCGGCAGAAGGAGAGGTTTTTCAAGGTTCTGGTCCCTAAAGGTGCGTTTGACCTCAAGACACGCCCGGCGCGTGGGAAGGTAAACTTCCATTCTTGCAAGAGTTAAAGGATCTTTTTCCCCCAAACGTAAAAGCCCCACCGCAAGGCTTTTTAAAAAGGAATATTCAGAAGGAATGTTATAAACGCCGGCCATAAGTTACTCTAATGTTTCTTTAAGGGAACTATAACGGAGATTGACCAGTTAAACAGTAGGGAAATTTGTTAATGACTTTCCTTCCAAGCTAAAACATAGGCTTGTTGTGTAGGAAAGTAGAAAAAGGTCTCCTCATCTTCTGGCCACTGGTTAAAAGCATCTATCCACGCATCAACTTTTTCTTGGGATACAATGTCAGCTTTAATAGCTTTATCTTTCAATTCCATTGCTCCTAAAATCAGCATAGCTTTTATTTGCTTTGAGTTTACTTTAGCTTGGGAGTAAGTCACATCTGTCCTACCATACCCGGCTTGTTCATAAAGGGACTGCAGACGGTTTCCGATATCGTAGTCCACCCCTAAGATTTGTGCCAACTTCATTAGGGTATCTAAATACTCACAAAAAGCCAATTCATCCGAAAAGGTACGGGATGTGCTTATGATGGATTCGTGAGAAGCGACAACGCCGCCTTCCTTCAGAAGAGTTTTTACGACCGAAATCACTTTCTCTGGATCTTTCACATGTATGAGAAGTGCGCGCATATAAACGAGGTCAGCCTCTCCAACGGGCAGATTTTGTTGAGATCTAATATCACCGTGAATAAAGGTTACATTTTTTAAGCCTTCAGAACTAACGCATTGCTTGGCAAGCGCGAGTTGCTCGTCACTCATATCAATCGCATAAACATGACCAGATTCCCCGACTGCCTTAGCCAAAAATGGAAGCATGACACCATTACCGCAACCAATGTCGTATACAATTTGTCCTGCTGAAAGGCCTGCCTCTCTTAGGTGCTTTTCTGTGCCTTCTTGAAGGGTCGTATTTTGAATTGTAAGTCTTGGTGCTCCTTTTGCGCCAGCGGCAAGGGCGTAAGTATCTTCATCTTCCTTCATTGCATACACCTTCGTTGTTAAAGTGAATATAAATATTAAACTCAAGAGAGAAATAGTAAAAAGCTGAATCTTTTTGGCTTGTATTCTCATAGATTGTTTTATTTTTCATCCTTAAGGGGGCGGGCTTCATCGACCAGCATAATAGGAACCCCATCACGAATGGGATAGGCAAGTTTTGCGCGCAGGCTGATGAGCTCTTTGGTTTTTGGATCATAGGTAAGAGGTCCCTTGGTTAGGGGACAAACAAGCATTTCAAAGAGCTTTGGGTGTAAGGGTGATTTTTTTTTCATAAGTTCCTCTTTAGTGGAGAACGGGGTGCTCCCCTTTGAAATGAGGTGAGGCGATTTCCATTAAGGCCATCATGATATCACACCTTTCAGAGAGAGAGGTGGATTCTAAAAGAGCCTGCTTTTCAATAGGTTTAAAGGGGCAAGCCATACTCAGAGAACTTATAATCAGCTCGTCACTGGCGTGGTTTATTTCATCCCAGTTAGCAAATATTTCCTGATCTTCTAAATAGCTCCCTAAAAGGTTTAAAAGACGGGTTCGATCCACAAAAGGATCAGTTTGAGCATCCTGCAGATCAACTTTGTACCCCTCATAGGTCACTTTTGCTTTTTTCAAAGGGCCATCATCGATGATTTCAGATATATCAAACCGGCAGATGCCTTTTAAAGTGATATAGAGGTAAGGCCCCTCTTGAAAACTAACAATTTTTCCCACACACCCTGTTTTGAAATAGCCCCCCTCGGGATTCATTTGAATCAATCCCATCAGGCGGTGATCTTCCTTAAGGGCGTAGTCAGCAATAATTTTGTCTTTTTGGTTTTTTAATAAAAGAGGAAGCTGGGCACGAGGCAATAAAATTATTCCGTCAACGATATGTAAAGGGAGGGTTGAAGGAAGATTTTGAAACTTCATAGAAACATCCTTTGTAAGTATTAATAAACATATAAGGTTTTCTGATGCATTTTGCAATCTTTCCTCATGAGATTTATAAATGAAAAAATGCAACAAAAAATTTCTTATGATATTTTTTTATACCTGCAATGCAAAAATTGTGCTTTAAAAATTCTGAATAGTCTCTATATACATATGTATCAGCACAGGAAACACCTCCCTGTACCTGTGCTGAGTTATCATCAAGGTGCAACACCTTGATGTAGGACCTTCGGGTCCAAAGGGTCGATTTATCGATCCTACGTCTCCCAGACGTGAAGCCTCCCTGTTAAACTTGGCCGGGTTTTTATAACCCGGCTTTTTTTTGTCTATTAAGTTGAATTGTAAAATTCCAGAAAAAGTTGAGTTGAGATTACGTCCCATGAGTTAAAATACATCACAGATGTTGAATTGATTATTGATGAAGGAGGGCTTGCAGGAAGTGCCTCTGCTCCCAAAGTTGAAAAAAGGAAGAGTCTCTTTACATTTGAGACCCCTCCTTATGATTACTAATCGTCATCGCTGGGAGTTTCAATGGGAACAACTTCCCCATCTTCCCCAAAATCAGAAGTATCTTCTAAAACGTCATCACTTTCTGTTAAGGGTTCTAATTCCTCCTCAAGTTCAAGGGTGAGGTCGTCTACTAACTCCTTGGGGGCGGGAAGTGGTTTTGCTTCTACAGTCGGTGGGCGGCCTCTGCGCTTTTTTATAAGTGATTCTGGATCAAAGACATTTGCACACTTAGGACAAGTAATGGGTTGATGACACATATCATAAAACCGCGTTGTACAACTTGGGCAAATGCGCTTTACCCCCCATTCAGGTTTCGTCATAGATCATGTTCTCCTTCTAAGAAAATATCATTTGTACAACGGCTTTGTCATGAGTTATGCCATCTGTCAATAACTTGAATAGAAATTTTTATCGATTTTTTTAGTGAAGTATGGCAAAACATAAGGATTAGTTTGGAGAATTCATGGCATTCATGATTATTACAATTGATGGACCAGCGGGCGCCGGTAAAGGGACACTTGCCTCTCACTTGGCAAAAATCTATAACTTAAGGCATTTAGATACGGGTCTTTTATACCGGGCTGTGGCCTTTAACATGTTCCAAGCAGGCATAAAGGCAGAGGAAAGGCAAAAAGCCTTTGAAGTTGCTTCTTCTCTAAAGCCAGAAGATTTGAATAACTCTTCTTTAAGAGATGAGTCTGTTGGAAATCTAGCGTCAGAAATCTCAGTTTACCCAGAGGTGCGAGACTCCCTTTTAAAATTTCAACAGGATTTTGCAAAAGAAGCTTCCTCTAATATAGGGGGAGCTGTTTTAGATGGGCGTGATATAGGGCTTGTTGTCTTGCCCGATGCCCCTTGTAAAATATTTGTGACTGCCTCTCCAGAGGTGCGAGCAAAGCGACGTTTGAAAGAGTTGCATGAAAAAGAGATAGACAGTATATATGAAACTATTCTTGAGGATATCAAAGCGCGGGATACACGGGATCAAAACCGAGAAGTTTCTCCCCTTCGTCCAGCAAATGATGCTTTTATTTTAGATACCTCAGAGCTAGGGATTAACGAAGTTATTGAAAAAGCATGTCTTTTTATTGACTCGAGATATCCTCAAGCGAAAAAGAAAGCCTAACATAGAATAAAAAGACTCGGCCTTTTTGTTCATGGAATAACCCCTAACCCATCCTTCTTTATGGGCCGAGCGTAGAGAAGATATTTTAAGGAAATTAACACATGACAGAAAAGACCTCTTTATCTGGAGGAGCTTCGTCTCACGAAACAGAAAGTTTTGCTGCTCTCTTAGAAGAATCATTTGGAAAAGAAAACAGCCTTGAAGGCCGCATTATCACAGGTAAAGTTATTGGAATTGAAAATGACGTTGTTATCATTGATGTGGGCCTAAAATCAGAAGGACGTGTTCCTCTTAAAGAATTTTCCGTTGCGGGAGTAGGCCCAGACTTAAGCGTTGGCGACACAGTTGAAGTATTTTTAGAGCGTCTTGAAGATCGGAATGGAGAAACTGTCTTAAGCTATGAAAAAGCCCGTCGTGAAGCGTCTTGGAAAATTCTTGAAAAGTCTCATGAAAAGAATGAGCACGTTGATGGTGTTATCTTTGGCCGCGTTAAAGGCGGATTCACGGTTGACCTTAAGGGGGTTGTGGCCTTCTTGCCAGGCAGTCAAGTTGACATTCGTCCCGTTCGGGATGTTTCCCCTCTTATTGGCGTTTCCCAACCTTTCCAAATTTTAAAAATGGATCGAGCCCGTGGAAATATCGTTGTTTCAAGGAGAGCTATTCTTGAAGAAACCCGTGCAGAAGCTCGCAGTGAGCTTGTCTCGCGTCTTGAAGAAGGTCAAATCCTTGAAGGTATTGTTAAGAACATTACCGATTATG
>JAKFXB010000149.1 GCA_021731585.1 Alphaproteobacteria bacterium | reverse complement strand
CTATGTAAAGGATAATTTTTTAATTATTCATTCTCCTTTTTTGCTTTCAATAACAATTGGATTTTGTCTTGTATTTTCAGTATTTATTTCTGGGTGGATTAATGATAAATTTTCAGAAGAATTCTCAATTAAATACATACCAAAACTATCAATGATAGTTTCTGTTTTTTTGTTAATATTTTTTGATTCTGAATCAGAATATTCTATCTTTTTTTCTTTTGTTTTAATGTCAGTTTTAACTGGATTATATTTTGGTAACATGCCATCTTTTTTAGGAAAAATATTTCCAATTCATATTCGCTTTAGAGGAATTGCTATTACTAATAACTTTAGTATGGCGCTTTTTGGTGGAACGGCTCCAATGATCCTATTATTAATTCTTAATTACTGCAATTTTATTTATACAATATCATTTAGTCTTATGTTTTTTTCTATAATTTCTGTTTTTTCATATTTTATTTTAAATAAAATTCAATTACATCCAAAACTATATTAAAACTATATTGAAGATCAATCGGATGAGCCATCAAATTTTAAGGTGTGGGACGAGCAGAATTTATCCTCACAAGACTCGCCTTTAGCTCTTAGCGTACCACTGGCTTTCTTTAGCCGGTGGTCGTTGATTTAAGGGATTTATTTTTATGGGGCAATTTCTTCTTTATCTCAAAGACTTTTTGAAAATCCTTGTTAGAGAGAGGGCTTGTGGCAAGTGGTTTCTTTTCATAGGCATACCCCACACCAAAGCCCACTAATCCCGCTACAAGGCAGCTCAAGCAGAAAAACCCAGCCATCCTAAGGCGCTTTCTAGGCTTGGTGTCATGCAGAGCGCGGAGAGCATATTGAGCAGAACGCTCAAGGGGGTGGAGGATCTCATGGATTTGTTTTTCAGTAGCCGATGTGATTTCTTTTGCAACTGTTTCGGCTATAGTCTTTGTCGCTTCTTTGAGAGAGGATTTTATTTGCTCTTGAGCTAATTGCGAGAGGCCCCTGAAACTTTCAACCTGTTCATTAATGGTCTTTGTTGCCTCATGAAGTTGAGCTACAGTCGGCTCGATCTTATCTATAGCCTCTGTAAATTGTTCACCGAGGTGTGCATTGAAGTGGGGTATGTTTTTGGGTTTTTTTTGAGTCATGGTATCTCCTTTTGGGGGCTAGGTTGAGGTGGAATCGCTACAAAGCCCGGGGCGATTGGGGTTGTTTTTTTGTAGGCGAGTCGTGTGCGGCACACAGGATAGGGGCCTGGAAGCTTAATGAAGGCTTCGCGATCGTGAAGGGTCGCAATCTCTGTAGGCAGCACAAGGGGTTTTGTACGGGTTTGGGGAGAGAGGGAAACGCCATCCCGAATACTATGGGCACCGTAGGAAAGGTTCTCGTGTTGCTCTGTGATCTCGGCTTCTCCCAGCACTTTTGAGATCCACTGGGTAATAGTCGGGTCCGCATTTCGAAAGAAGATCTTCGTGTTAAATTGATCGAGGATTGATTGGGCTTGATACTGACCATAGGTATGGGAAAGCTGGGGGAAGTTTTGAATGCCGGCCAAAACACAACCTCCGAATTTACGGCTTTCTGCCATGGCAGTTTCAAGTGAGGGCAGCTTTTGAAGGGCAGGAAGCTCATCGATAATAAACCACAGCCTGCGCTCTAAATCGGGAGGTAAGGTCATGAGAGCATTGATGGCTGTATCAAGCCAGGCACTGAGTAAGGGAAGGAGCGTTTCTCTTTGATCCGGCTTTATGGAAAGAAATAGCCAGGAGTCATGTGACGGTGAGTCTTGATGAACCCATTTTCGAATGGAAAAACTTTCCTTTGTATTTTTTAAGAATTTAATTTCTTGCAGCGCATTGGCAAGGGTGGCTCGAATAGACAGGGTCATTTTCTCTCCCTCAGGATGAGTATAGGGAGCAGCATCCGTATTTTGAAAGAATGCGCAAAACTCACTCATATCGCTTTGAACAAGAAGATGATAAAGACGTTGGATATCACACTCTCCTCGCTTCTCTAACTCCTTGAGAGCTGAAGAGAATAAAGTCTTTCCTGCATTCTCCCAGAACTTATCATTGGCCGAAGTCTTGGGAACAATGGCAGCCGCTAAGCTGTCATAATGGGTTTCTGTGAGGCATTCTGCCCACGGTGACCAAGCCTTTGAGCGGGCGTCAAATGGATTGAGAAGAAGGTCATGGTTTTCCCTAAAATAGGTTGAGACATAATCCCCTGTCATATCCACAACAATGGCCCGGTTAGTCCACCCTCGAGAGACTCTTTTCCGAATTTGAGGAAGAAGGGTATGAAAGCAATTGGTCTTTCCAGAGCTTGTTGTTCCTGAAATCAAAATATGGGACGTTTCCTTATTCTGAAGAAGGGGGAGTTTATCAAGGCACAGGTCGGAATCAAGATCCGCTCTTCTCAGTATCCCTCTGAGCTGTCTCTTTGAAACAATATGATTGCCCCGTTCAAGGATTTTCCTAGATTTGAGATAGCCTCCATAGATAAAAGCACCCATCAAAAAAAGGAGGGTTGAGAGCATCCAGATGAGGCAAATTTTTGCATTTTTGGCAAAGAGATTATCCATATAGGCCATATGATTTTGAATGTGGCGATCTTTCAAAAGAGCCTCAGACTTTACCTCCCGGATAATGCCATTTTCGAACTGAAACTCTTGGGTGGCTTTTGAGGTGTCATTGTGGCTCATGTTCACGCGCCATTCCGCTCCCAGCATTTCCTTATAGAGATAACGCAGATAAGGGGTGGTTTGCTTGAAGATTTGAAATGTCATGACGCCTATGCCCACACAGGTAGTTAAGAGGATCGTTGCCATGCAGATTTGCTTGAACATGTGAAAGCTGTGAAGGGTAATCTGCCCGCCGCGAGTGAAGAAGTTTAGCATGGGGGTTTTTTCCTTCTCATTTGTTTCTCAAATGGGTTATAATGAGGACAAGAATAAAGGAGGTCCTCTAAAATGACCCAAAGTCCTGCTTCCCTCTCCTCAAGTAACCACCATCCTTTTCGCTTGCGGAAAATCATCGTGTTTTCCTCCCTAGTCGTAGGAGTGCTGGGAGCCTGTCTTTGGGGGTACCCTGGTCAGAATTATTCTGCTCAGGATTATCCTGTGCAGAGTTTTTTTCCTTTTGATTATCCATGGCAGCATAATTTTGCGTTAGGTCTGGCTTTTTACTTTTGTTGCGTGACCTTCTTAGATTTTTGGATCCATACCGTCTTGGAAAAGAAAGCCTCAGCCTATTCCGACCCGGAACAACTCCTCGAGTCTGAGCGTGTAACCCCAAAAGAACTCGACCGCTACTTTGAGACACGGAAGAAGATACGCATGGTAAGTCTTTCCATCGCTGGACTGGTCGCTTGGACTTTAAGTCAGTTTTTTCCATACGGACTTCAAGTCTTTTGCTTTGTGTATATTCTCTCAACTCTTGCTGGGATTCTTCAGGTACGCCTGTCCCCTCAGATAAAACGCCCTCGCCTACTTTACCGCGATGATCGGTATTATCATCCTCCCATCTATAGGCCTTTTTATTATATGGATTATTTAAACTGGTATTTTGGACGCGGTCCATTGCCTTGAGAGTCATGATTTGGGAGGTCCTTCTTGTCTTTGTTGTGCCTCTTTTTCAAAAAACTCCTGCTGAGCCATAAGCTTATCTTCAATTGAATTCAGTTTGTCTTTTAGATCTTTATTTGAGGGGATTTTGAGATTGTCTCCTCGATTTTGGTGTGAACCTTGAGAGTTTACTTGACCCTCTCTATTAACGGATATCGCAGCCTGGGTGGTTGGGGTTAGAGTCTCAATGGTTTTAGGTTGAACTGTCTGAACAGATCCTGTTTGAAGATTCTCACGTTGACTCAACGTGTTCTGATCAGCTTCTGAAGCAAGATTTCTTAAAGTCTCCGGTTCTGCAGCTTGGGCATAGATGTCTCCGACACGCGTGTCTCTGACGCGAGCGTCTCCGGCATGAGAGTCAGCGATACGAGTATCCGCGACATGAACGCCACCAATGTTGATGGGTTGAGAATGATCCGTGCTTATCATTTTAGGCAGCTTTGGAGCCTCTAATTCCACACCTGTCTTCTTCTGATCAGCTTGTTGGGTAAGGTTTTGTTGTGTCGTAGCTTGACCACTTTCGTTCTGAACTGTTCCATATTGAAGTGTCTCAGGCTGACCTAACGTGGTTTGACCTCCTCCCGATCCTGCGACAAGCCTGCTCAAGGCTCCCGGTTCTGCGGCTTGGGCATAGATGTCTCCTACACGAGTGTCTTCGGCATGAATGTCTCCGACATGAGTGTCGCCTATATCGGCGGGTTGACGAGCTGGCCCTATTGTCTTAGGTGACATAATAGCCTCGATCTCAACCCCTGTTTTTCTCTGATCAGTTTGTTTTCCAATCTCCTGTTGATGTTGGGCTAGCTTCTGGTCTGTCGAAGAAAGGATGTGTTGAGTTTCATCCCGTGGCGATGTATTCACCTTGAAATCATTACCAAAGTCAGAAACTGCTGTTTGAGAGGTGATGGTCTGATCTCTCTTTTGATTTACGGGATTTGTAATATTTTGAGAGGCCTGCTCATAAACCCTATCACTGTCTGAAGATTTTGAGTGGACTTCATGAGATCCCATAAATTTTGGTTCATTTTGAATTGTTCCAGGATGAGGTATCGTAGCTTGATGATTTTCGCTTTGAACGGTCCCAGATTGAAGACTCACAGCTTGATCCAACATGTTCTGCCTCTCTTCCGACCCTGCAGCAAGCCGATTCAAGGCTCCCGGCTCTGCAGCTCGAGCATAAATGTCCCCGACACGAGTGTCTCTGGCATGAGTGTCAGCGATACGAGTATCTCCCATGTTGATAGGTTGAGGATGATCTGTACTTATCATCTTAGGCGGCTTTGGAGCCTCTAATTCCACATCTGTCTTCCTCTGATGAGCTTGTTGGGTAAGATTTTGTTGTGTTGCAGCTTGACGACTTTCACTTTGAACGGATTCTGCTTGAAGAGTCTCAGCTTGATCCAACATGTTCAGATCAGCTCCCGACCCTGCGGCAAGCCTGCTCAAGGCTCTCGGTTCTGCAGCTCGGCTATAGACTTCACCCATGTTGAGTGGTTGAGGAGCTGGCCCGATTGCCTTAGGCTTTGGGGCTTCTATTCCTACTTCTGCTTTCCTCTGATCACCTTGTTTGGTAATATCTTGTTGGTGCTCTGTCATCTTCTGATCTGTTGAAGAAAGGACGTTTTGAGCTTCATCTCGCGGCGCTGTATTCACCTTAAAATCATCCCCAAAGCCAGAAGCGGTTGCTTGAGACGTCACGTAACCATCCCCTCTATTTACTGGATTCGTGATATTTTTGGAGGCCTGCTCATAAGCCTTATCAATGTCTGCAGAATTTGAAGGTAGTCCATGGGTTCCCATAAATTGTTCCGCTTGCTGCATTTTGTCTTCCATAAATCGTTGCTGATACTGAGCATCAATTTCAGGACGGCTTGAGAGAATGGTTTCCGCCTCTTGAATTCCCATGGGACCATGAGAGTTTGGCAGAGATTGACCTTGAAGCCAATTGACATACTCTTGATTTAGGCTTGCATTAATGCTGCCCGCATTTTGTTTTGTGGTTGCAGCCATTTGGGAGAAACCTTGCGACTTTTGAAGATTGGCACTGGCTTCATTTCGGTACTGGTGAGACTTTTCATAGGAGTCAGTAATGCCTTTGACATATCGCTGTCCTTCATCACTCATCTCTGAATAACGCCCATCACGTGCCACTTGAGAGGCTGCATTTAAAGCCTCTTGAAAATTGTTCTGCTTGGCATAATCTTTAGCTGCAGAGAATGTATTTCTATCAGATTTTGACCCTGAGATTTGCCCACTAGCTTCAAGAGATCCTGTAAGGGTGGCACCATTCCCAAGAAACTTAAATCCAACTCCTGTAGTTGCTGCAACAGATGCCCTGCCCAGGATCTGAGCTGCTGATTCCTTTGAGAGACTATGATCCTTTGCAAACCGTTCCACAAGGCCATCGAGCTTGGTAAAGGCTTGGTTTGAAGTGGCCGTCTTTCCTGTGGAATGGCTGTCACTGCTGGATGCTTGTTTAGCTTGATGCTGGCTTAAATCCATAACACTGCGGTTATGGTCTGCTTCTGCTGTTGCACTTGCGACCATTTGAGATTCAGAGAGTTGTTTTGCTTTGTTGGCTTGCTCTGTATAGCTATTGCTGAGGCTTTCGGAGAAGTTAAGGTTTGAGCGGAGGTTCGAGTTGGCTATGTTCACCATATGGCCTCCCTCAGCGCCTGTGGTTCGGCTAATCACCCCATCATTTTGAGTAAAAGATCCAGATGAATAACTGGGAGAATAATTCTGTTGTCCAAAACTTGTATTATAAGCCTGCATGTTACCTTGACTGACGTTTCCAAAGCTATAGTTTCCACTGATGAGATCTTCTGCGGCTCTGGAGGCCGATGACATCGCTGGGGCTCCCATGTGAGACACCAACTGTCCAAACCCTGCAGCCCCTCCCTTTACGATGGCATAAGCTAAAGTTCCTACCGCTATTGAGAGAAAGCCCGCTTGAGCGGCCATGTCCGCATGAAGATTCATAAACCCTACAGAACTGGCAATCGTAATTCCTGAACCTTCAGGTCCTGCAATCATGCCCATGCCCTTTGCGCGTACAGAGACGTTCATAATGAAGTTTAAAATGGCATAAAGGGGCGGCCAAAGCTGAATCCAAAGGACAAGGCTGATCCACCTCATGATATAGCTCCACCCCCTGGGAAGGAGAGCTAGAGGCAATATAAAGAGAAAGGCGGCATAGATAAGAGCTTCCAAGACATTCTTCATGGCAATGAGTTTTTGAGCGGCAACTCCTGCTAAAGTTTCCTGGGTTGCTCTTTGTTGGAGATAAGCGCGTCTCACGGCAAAGTTGGGAGCATTACCAAGCCCTGTTGAGGTGTTTTCAATACTATCGACAACGGAATAGATCATCATCTGCTGCATCATGTAATCCTCCGCTGACTTTGACATCTGGGTCATATAATCAAAAGCCCCTGGTAGATACTGTTTTAACTGAGCTCCAGGAACAACAGAAGCTAAATGGGGAACCCCATTATGGGGAACGCCAGATTTAGCTCCAAAGATTTTACTTTCAAAAAGCTGAAAAGCGTTTTGAATATCGCGTTTGAGCCATTGGTCAAGAAGTTCCACAGCCCTATTACAGGGCATAATTTGAGACACTTGGTTTCTGCCGGGGGCTTTAAAGGTAAAGGACCGAGCTGGAGAGAGATTCGAGATGACAAGATTCCAAATATCAGGAGAGTTTTTGAGATCATGAAGAGTATACTTTTTCCCCAATAAAGCATCATAGACTACACACTGGGTCATGAAGGACTGCAATGTCTCGGCAAGATCCGTATTGGTGATGTGAAAGGTATTGGCATTCGCAATAAGATGGGACGCCATCACAGCACCCGTCTTGTGGTATTTGAGATCATCGGGCAGTGAGAAGGTCTTCTCGATTTCTTGTGTGGCTGCGTGTCCAATTTTACTGATAACCCCTGCGACGGCTCCTAGACCCCAGGGAACATGATCAACCGTGTAGCGATGGCCGCTCACAGGATCATAGATATGAACCCGACACGTGGGCGCAAAGAAGAGCACAAGCATGAGAATAGCTGGCAGGGCCCACGTCTTTATAAATCGCATATGATCACCGGTGATCATACTGACCGTTGCCCACACCAACCCCACGATTAATGACAAGCGCACGAGGGGTTGATATAAAGTTCCTGTCCTGGAATTTAAAAGCGCAGCAAGAGCATTAAAGGTTGTATCTAATACCTCTGCTGCACCGTAAGTGATAACCATAAAGTTCATGGCTACAGGCCCTCATTACTGACAGTACCAGCCTTATTCATGAGGCTTTTTTCCAAAAGCTCACTTTTTCGAACAATGTTGATCACTTGCTCAATTTGTTTGAAGCTTCCCATACGCTGCTCCACCACTTGTTGCCGTGAAAGATAAAGGGACTTTTGAAAACGATTGAGTTCCGCATCATCAATTTGAGAAAGACGGATGTGATCAATGCTCTCATTAATGACATCCAAAATCTCTGAGAGATATTGGAACAGAATATCAACGGCCCCGAGTTCGGCGTAATCAATAATTTCAACGGGGGATCCTCCTCGCCGATAAGCTGTTGCCACGTTGATAATCTTATAAAAAGGAAGCCGAGTTGAGTTTAAAAAGGCAATTTCATTGCCTCCCAATCCCTCATCCCTATAGATCTTGTTTTGGATGGAAACCAAGATAGACTTCACTCGTTCAAGAAGGGCTCCTTCTGCTTGAATATCAAGTTCACTCAACTGGACATCGAGACACTTATCATCTCTGCCCACACAGCGATAAGTCATGACTTTTCCGCCATGAAGGAGAGCAGAGAGAAGATCATTTTTATTTGCAAGAGAAGGACGTGCCTGAATCGTATAATTGCCGTTTTCTCCTTTTGTTGAGATAATGGTTCCCGAGAGGGACATAAAGAATTCTGCAAGCCTTCGATCAGCCCGTAAGAAAGCGTTTTCCTGAATGGCTTTCCAAGCCAGATTAAATTCTGTGCCCAACATGCTTTTAAAGCGGGGATCGGCTTCAGCAACTTGGCTCATCTCATCAACTTTATTTCCAACACCGCATTGTTGCCGAGCTGCAGCATAGTCAGAAAATCCTCCATATTTATGTTCTGTTCCAATCATCTTACAGAGATGACGTTTAGCGGCATCCGACTTAGGCCAGACAGATCCTAAAGTGGTCGCTGCAATTTCGCAGGAATTGAGATTGGACTGGTTAATCGATTGGCTTAGATCGTTGAGCCCTGTAATGATATTTTCGACTTGAGGGGACATGGTTTCAAGAGCGAGCAGAAAAGCATAACTTCCTAGGTTTGAGCCAATGGCCTTGAGGCTTTCAATTAGCTTTGCTGAACCAATATGGGAAAAAGCTCCCATAAACATATCAATGCCCCCGCATCCTGCCCGCAAATCGGGCAGTTGAAGAGTTGCGAGTTGAGAGTTATGAACTTGGTTTCGAGCAAAGAGATTCCCACCTGTATAATATCCTGCCGTTTGGTCGGGATAGGCTCCTGGCCGACTGATGTTTGAGGCCCCGCCTATCCTATTAAAGAATAGGGTGAGATCGCGATTGACGTCAGCATTGGCTGATGCAGTTATCAAGAAAGTTGAGATGACTGATATGACGATATGTTGGATAAATTTCAGATTTATCATAATCCGCTCCTTTTCATAATAAGAACACGAATGCGGTCTTCAATTTGATCATGGGTGCTCATGCCGCGGCTTAAGGGAATGACCTTGCCTGACTTAGGCTCAACAGCAAGCAAGGTAGGCACAGAGCTAATCCCAAGAGCTCGAGAGGCTCCATTATCCATCCTTGCCTCCGGAAATTCCGGCAAGATGGCGCCATCAAGGCTAATGGGAAGCACTTCCCAATGATGCTTTGCTGAAAAGGATTTCACGATAGAAGCAAACTGCCGTGAGTAAGGACAATCCCCACGATAAAAGAAGAAGAGTCCATAGGTGCGAGAAAGCTTGCCGATCTCAGCCTTCATCTCTCGATGCTGCTCATCAAGATAGACGTGGCGCGCCGCTTGAGAGGTCGGATGGTGTAATGTGTAATCCAGGGAGGGCGCTGTATACACAACCTGCATCCACTTTTCTGCAAAGCGGGTGGAGCGTTCCATCAACACTTTCTGTATTTCCATATAGGCTTTGACGTTATGATAAGTAGGGTCCAGAACAGCAATCGCTTTCAACCGCTCAACGGATTTCTTAAAGGCATTGAGACGATTAAGGGGATCGTTTGGGGACTTCTTTTCCTTAGGTGTATCAGTTTCTTTTTGTGGATTCTTGGTTTCGTCGGCTTTTAAGGTGTCCACCCTAAGGGTGTCCACCTTCAAGGTGGGTTCATAGAAGTGCCATCCTTCTGCTTTGCGATCGATAAAATTGGCTTGAGTATGAGGAGAAAAAGAAAACAAGGCTATTGTAAAAATACTTGTGTTCCACATGTACCACATGTTACACTTATAATAGAAATAAGGAGATGAAAACCATGACAGGTTTAAGACTGCCGGGAGAACTTGACAAGCGTTTAAGTCATCTTTCCCACGAAACCAAGCGATCCAAGAGTTTTTATATTCGCGAAGCCATACAAGAATATTTAGCAGAACACGAAGATTATCTTTTAGCCTCGGCCAGCTATGAAGATTACTTAAAAAGTGGCAAGAAAGGTATTTCTTTAGATGAGCTAAAAAAGAAATATCATTTAAATGACGATTAAGTGGACCATCATTTTTACCGAGCCTGCTGAAAAAGCCTTTTCCAAGCTTGACCGTCCAACCCAAAAAGAGATTGAAAAGTATCTTTCTCAAAGGGTGTTGGCTGCGGATACCCCTCGTGCCTTGGGTAAGGCTCTGAAGGGGAATTTGTCGGGCTATTGGAGTTATCGTTCTGGTAACTATAGGATTATTTGTAAAATAGAAGATCAAGAATTTATTGTTTTGGTTGTCCGCGTTGCCCATCGAAAAGAGGTTTACACTCATCACTAAAACTCTCCTGAGAGAGGTTTATTTGTCTCTGATTTTTTAACCTGAGGATTAAACTCCCGGCCCATTTGAGAAACGCGATTAGATAAGTTCCTTGATACGGTATTGACGGTGCTTTGAGTGACTTTTTTTGTTCTAGCTATGATTTCAGCAAAGACTTCACTTAAATCGAGTTTTTCAAAATCAATGCAAGAGAGCTCAGTAACCGTAAATCCGCGACACTCAGGGTGTTTTGGCTCGCCCCATCCTATGCGGAGTTGACTGCGTCCTTGTTCATGAATGATGCGAGAGAGCTTTGTGGGAAAGCAACAATAAGAAGTCTTTTTGCGAATGCATTTGCCAAGAAGCTTTTCAGCACAATAGGTGCCAATTTTAACGCAGAGTCTTCTTTTCTGGCTCTGAGCGAGATCCTTTTCTTCTGCCCCGCAGTGTGAGAGACCAATTGAAAGACCCCAACCCTTCTTGACACAACAGTTTTTAAACCCTGCAAAGCCAATGGTACATCGTCGGTCGTTTCCTTTAAAGATTTGAAGCCCACTGGTGTCTTTAAGTTTGCTGTTGGCTTGCATGACATCTTGAATGTCCTTAAGCACCGTAAGCCTTGCGATGGCTTCTGGCATATCCGTATTGGGCGTTGAAGAGGCCCCAGATTCTGCTTGTGGCAAAATATATCCCTCTCCGGAGACCTGTTCTTGGGAGAGAGATTGCTTTATGGGACACCGATAGGTTTGCTCCCACTGGGTGCACTCTCCTGCCTTTTCATGAAGGCATTTGGAGCCGATCTGCTCGCAAATGGAATTTCTTAAAGACTCACACGCCATTGAGAAGCCATGAGCGCACTCATAGGTATATTCATAGCGCCAACAATCGCGCGTAACAGACTTTTGTAGGGGGATGCGCTCTGGACCTTGCGTTGCTGTAATGACCCTTGTCTCAGCGCCTTTCGGACAGGTTTGCTTAATCAAACGACACTGCAGGTCCTTGGTATCCATAGCTCCGCAATTCGATGACCACACTTCTGGACTGATCTGAACCCTTTCTGGTTCATACATGCGGGCAACAGGATAATACCTTTTGGCCCTGCATCTGGGGTCATCGTGGTGATGCTTTCCTGAACCGCACCAATAGTGAGAATATTTGGCAGGGTCAATGTGCATGGTGGGCGGAATCAAATCCTTGGAGCATTTGAACTCAACGGGGGCTTTGTACTCTGTGCATGTTTTATAAATATAAGATGTGCCAAGGTTTCTGTTATAAAGCTGGCTGCCAAGGACCATTTCCGAGTCATGAATTGCGGCTTGAGAATTTGTCATAATGGGATCCTTATGGGGATCAAGCACAAAATAAGGACGCGTTTCTGCTGTCTGCTTCAAGTCCGCTGCAATGGGATTTGAATGAAATACGTAATCCGTAGCTGATTGTAATGATCCTGGATGATTAAGGCCGGCTTCCGGAGGCTGATCTGTTGCAAATCCTGGAACAAGGGCGGGAGAAGTCCCTTTTGTGATGTGCATTTCCTGTCTTTGCCGCTGGGTGGCATACTCCTTGTATGACGCTTCAAGCTCTGAAGAGGTCATCAAAGAGAGAATGGTTAAGAGGGGAACGTTTCTCATAGCTTGTCTCTCAGGTTTTGAAGAAGCTGCTTTGCAGGCAAACTAACGTCTCCCTTGTCTGCAAATTGCTCCAAAGCAAACCCAAGGGAAACATTACCTCTCAACACATCATAAGTCATTTTTTCTTCCGCACTTTCTGTGGTGTTCTCTCTCAGGACAAAGGTTGGAACTCTTTCAACTTGGTAGGCTTCAAAAAGAGTTGGATCGATGAGAATCTCTTCCTGCAGCTCTTGGAGCTTTATAAGAGTTTCGGGGAAACTTCCCGTGGGAAAACTTCCTTTGACGAGCCCTCTCAAAACCAGCTTTCCCCCCACACGATTTACATCTCGTGCAAGGGCTTTTAGAGTCGGCATAGGCATGGAAAACGACACAAATACTAAAAGTTGAGGATACCGAGGATCTCTAGCCTCTTGAGGCTTTTGGTTTTTAGACTTCAGATTATCACGCCCTATTTCCCTTCCTTGAGTCGCTAGCTCTTGAGCAACGGCACAGTTTTGAGGGTTTTTAGCAGCCTTGGTTGTTTTTTCTACGATGGATCGGGCTTCACTTTGACAAGATCGACTCAGGTTGTCCATCTGATGGGTAATGTCCTTGATCCACGTGAGATCGGATTGGACGAGCTCCGCATGAGCACTCAATGACAGAAGGGAAAGGAGAACTAATCCTCCTACGCCACTCGCTACTGTGTAGCCTGCTATGATATAGTCTAGCGTAGACGAAAGGCTTCGGTAGACTAGAGCAAACAACATGACCTTTTCCTCCAAATTAAATAGCCAAAATCCTCACCTTTATAGGGAAAATTTCGCCCGGCCGACCATAGGAGATCACTCCTTCCGAGAGGATGGCAGCCATCAACAGTCGCTGGGATGGGATAAGTCATTTGCGTTTTGTATTGAGTCTTACGAATAATGGGCATGGGATACTTTTGACAAAGACCACTCGGGCCCATATAGCCCCAAAGAACGCCTTCGCGGTGCAGCTTTGCCATAAACCTTTGAATGAGAAGGAGGCTGGCCTGAACGCCGCCACTGTGGGCAGGAACGGATCCTGTGAAGGGGTAGATCGATCCCTGGCATCCTCCACACCAGAAAAGAAAATCATGACTAAATCCAGCGCTAGCGGCAGCACAGTCCGCGGCACAAGCTGCTTGTGCAATGGGGTTTCCAAATAATGCTGCTTCTGGATTTATAATGAAGCTTGTTTCATCATCATTCCAGAGGGGATCAAGCTCAGTGAGGTAAGCCACATCAAAGGCTGACTTTTCCACACACACAAAATCAATCAAAAGCTCAAGCCAATAGATGAGAGGATATATATACCAATGCACTTGATAAAAACTGTGCTGCATATGGCCTTTTGTGGCATGCTTCACCGTTCCATGGCCTCGAACACCTGTTCGGGGCCCGATCTGCAATCCTCCTAAATTCACCATGCAATAAGGCGTACGCGTAATATCAATAAGCCGCACCGGCTCCCAAAAGGAAATAGGAATGCCAGGTACAGCTGGAAAGGGAGGTTTTGGACACCAGCAAATCAATTGATGAGGATTCGGTGTGTCTTCTCCTCGGGTGACAGCATGGCCCGCAATCGTGATCGGAAAAATACACCGCCAGCAAATGTCTGTGATGGGATTAACAAACCGGCCCACACATTTTGCTTCTAAAGGATTCGAGGTCAGAAGGAGTATGAGGAGACACCAGCACTTCATTGGACGTCCTCCTTGAGGGCGATTTCAGAGATTTTGAGTTTTAATCCCTCCTGAATAACAAGGGTTGGCACATGTTTGATCCCAAGCTTCTTGGTAAGTGTTCCCCCTTGATCAAAATACACAGGTGTTTTCCACTTCTCCATAAGCTGAAAAGGCGCTCCTGAGGTGAGAATAACTTTGGTGACTTGTTTGGCTTGGATGCCTTCTGCCCAGGCCACTTGAACCAAATCCTCTCCATCCAGAAAAACCAAAGCCGATGACAGGGATTTATACTGAAGAGGATTAACCCGTGTGCCCGCCTTATGAAATACCCTCCCCTGATGGTCCTTCAAATCATAGGGAACCAAAAGAGACGGATCATAGGTAAAGGTACGATCCTCAACTGCTTTCGTCATTCCTTTGACGCCTTGAGGTCTTAAGACAGATTTCTTAGCCTTCTCCATAAGCCGCATCTTGTGTTCAGCTAAGGTACCATCCTCATTCAGCGCTTTCAGCTTGTGCTCAATTTGCTTTAATAAATCCGGCTCTAAAATCTCAAAGCTATGACCACGGGTCGCGAAGTCTTTTGCTCCTGCCGGAGAGGCAAAGTTGATCGTGAGAGCCATGATGAGCAAATAAAAATCTTTCATCAGCTCGCTTCCTCTGATTTTGTATCATCAGTCTTCAATAACCCCATGCAGATGCCTGTAATACATGTCTCCTTCACCAAGCCAAATTCTTCATATCGCGAATCAAAGGATTTGGGATTATCGGCACTCACGAACACATAGCCTTCTGGGATGCGGGTAGTTTTAAGGGAATGGAGGGGTTTTCCATCACGTGTGGTTGTTCTCAAAGTCCCCACAAAATGATCTCCAACACGTAAGGTGTTCTCACAAACACGATTATCGTGGACATGATTATTATGAATTTGAATCACTTCTCCTGGAAGGCCACTTAACCGCTTGGTATAATGGAGTTCCTCAAAGTAAGCTGTTGGATGACCCTCAATACTGACAAAATCTCCCCGCTTTGGTGTGAGTCCTTTAAAACAAAGGAAAAATTTGTAACCCAGACTAGGACTATGATTAATCGTCAGATGAGTTTGGGAAAGAACAAATCCTAAGATAAGACCTAAACACGCTCCTAGGACCAGGATTGAGGTTCTTTTATTCACCCGCTCCTCCTTTGAGAAACCTGCTCAATAGCCTCTGCAAGGGGCATGCCTTGGTTTGTCAGCTCTTGAACTGCTGCAAACTCTTCAGCCTTTGTTGAATACAGAATCAGGGAGAAAGGATCGAGAAAGAGCCTTCCAATGGCATAGCCATGGGGTCCATAAATCATGGTCTCTGCATAGGTCCCTTGCTTTGTCCTGACCGAGGTCAGCATAGCTTCCATTGTCGGATCCAGAGATATCTGTTTAGACTCTTTCAATTGCTTGATGGACTCAGGCTTTTGAGCCAGAAGACACATCCAGTCCGAGTTCTCAAAGGCCGCTTGGGCTGCTGGTGTGGCATAAAAATCATTGACCGACTGGGTGCCTACAACAAGCGCCCCTCGGTATTTTCGAAGACGCCTTGCTGCGGTTTCAATAAATTGTCCTGACTGCCGCCCTCTGAGCATATCCCAGGCTTCATCAAGCACTACAAGGCTGGGGGTTTTCCGATCTCCCAAATAAAGCTTGTTGGTGATTTGAACAATCACCATTTGCACAATAACCTCTTGAAGATCTTTCCGCTCTTTCAACTCTTCAAGCTCAATCACCACCATGGGTTTGGAGAGATCGACGGTTGCAGGTCCCGTAAAGAAGCGGCCATAAATGCCGTCTTCCGTATAGGGAAAGAGCTTTTGTCCCAACGTCTTTGCGATAAGGTCAGGATGTTGGCTTAAATAGGCTGCAACATCCGTAATGGAGGCGTCTCTTTTTTTGGAGTCCCAAGCGGCTTTTAAGGCTTGTTCAATAAAAGCATTTTCTAAATCGCCCGTGCCTTCGCGAGGGGCGGCCATTAGGGATAGAATAGGCTTTAACATGGCCAAAGCATCGTCGACCTCAAGGTCGTCGGCCTCTAAGAGGTTATCGATGGGAAGGCTTGAAAAGGGATTAATACAAATTGATGACTGAGGGGTAAACTCAATAAACTCGCCTTCTAAAAGCTTGACGGTCTTCTCAAAGGACCTGCCCACATCAAGCACAAAGACTTGTCCGCCTTGACCCAGGGTGCTCGAGACCAGCTCCTGCATAAAGACGGACTTTCCTGATCCTGATTTACCAACAACAGAAACGTTATAGTTGCCTTCCTCATTATCAAAGGGACTCCAGCTAAAGAGCTGACCTCGTCTTCCTACAAAGAGCATGCCAGGAGACTTTGTTCCCTTCCATTCTCCTTGCAAAGGAAGCAAATTAGCGGACTCCGTACTTAAAGTCGTTTTAAGCTTTTGCAGGTGCTGAAGATCTTGCGGCAGGCCACAGCCCCAACTCAACGGCAACGTCGATAAAAAAGATGGCAGCTGAATATAGGAGTCCAAATGAAGGTGCCATCTTTTTGAGCGAAAGAGAGAGGTGAGAGTTTGATCGGCAGCAGATACCTTATCGCGTTGACAGAATAAGGTCACCATAAAGCTGGTTTGCACAAAGCGCTCCCCCTTTCCTTGTTGATGACGCACAAAGTCCAATTCTCGGGCTTGCTTGATCAAAATGGGAATGCGCTTTCCGATCTTAGACCGGGCTTGGTTTTCAACCCAGGATTCACGGGATTGAACTCGAAGCTTTGTCTTTTCCTGATCGCAAATATGAATACCGTAATGAATCAAAAAAGGACAAGGAATTTGCAACAGATCTCGGAGAGGATCTCCGATTAAATCCCCCATAGCGTGAAGTGACCATTGATCCGGCTCTCGCCGCACCGAATAGGTGCGAATGACCGACTCCCCCTCATTAAGTACAAGGCCATCTTTTGTGATTTGAGTGCTTTGTCCTGAGAGAGGAATTTGTTGATTTAAGCTGTCATAAGGATTCCATGCAAGAGTTGGAGAATTGATGGCCGTGGGGTTAATGATCCCATCCAGGGTATTAATTAAATCACTGGCATCCCATGCCTTGACAGGCATACCCAGAGTCTTGAGAGCCGTATGGACATGATCACGCACTTGAAGAAGCTTTTGCTCTTCAACCGGATTATCAAGAACTCCAGGTTGAGAGAAAGCCACAATGCAGCGGATATCTCGAATGGTTAAAGAGGGCAACACGGGATCTCCCTCAATTCCCATCTTTTGCAAATGAGCAACTCTCCTTTCAGCAAGCTTTTGAAAGATAGGGTGCTGTGTCTCTCGAACCCTCTGCCATCCCTTAAGAATGGACTCTATCCCCGGATCTGCCCACAAAATAAACTGAATGTGGGATCCTTCAGGTAAGGTATGTTGAAAAAGGCCACTGATTTCTCGCTGCATTTCTTCCGTGGACCCCACCATGGGAGACGTTTCAAGAACAAAGCCCACACTGTTTTCATTATGGAAAAGACCTGTCCCCACATCATAGCTGCGGTAAGGCAACAAAGACGACAGCGGATAGGTCTCCAAGTACTGATTCATCAGTTTTAAAGAAGGCGATGCCACCACACCATAATCAGTCCGCTCCTGAAGAAGGCCCGCAATCTTATGCCCAAGAGTTGAGAGAGATGTTAACATTTACAATTTTTCCTCAACGTCATTTCGCAACGTAAACGAGTGACGGCGTGTGATAAAAGCGATCATTCCCATGGGATTCTTCATAGCCTGCAAGCCACACCTTGACATGACTTGTGGGATTAGAATTTATTTCATCAGGCATGAGGGGAGCCCTTGCCTCAATTATGGAGACCTCTTGAGCAGATGTGGCTTCTTTCTGTTCTTGCTCGGGCGAATAATCCTCGAGGGGCAGTTTTCCGTCTTCTACCATCTGATTGACGCTGCTTAATGACTGGCAACCCACACCCCGCCCGGGAGGGCAATCAAAAGATTCCGTATAGGGCGTGCAGGCACTCAGTGCCGTTAAGCTTGTAGTCAATATGATGTGTTTGACATTGGTTTTCATTCGTCGTCTCCTTCTGTTGAGGGAATCCAGGATTGGTTGTCCGATTGTTCTTCAAGATCTTGAAGAGCAGCTTTACGCGAGCGATCCCGAATTTTGTTTAAGGACTTCTTGACCGTTGTTTCGCCAAACTTCGTCCCTTGCGTAAAGACAATGTCCACTTCCCGCCCTGCAGCCACTTGAAGGACGGGCTGAAGTTGTTCTGCTCGCTTGATAAAAAATTCCGAATACTTCTCAAAAGCATTGGAAACACCTTGAGAAGCCCCTGACATAAGCATCTGCTGGGGAGCAATAGCGGGGATTTGTCCGAGAGTCGTGACAGGAAGAAAGGTTTTCTGTTGCTGAGCGCTAAAAAACTGGCCCATACCACTGAAAAACCCGCCCACAAGACTATTGCGAATCAAGGGACCGGCTTTATCGGTGACAATGCCGCGAATGCCTGTTCGACCATCTTCTCCCACCACGTATCCAGAAACTTGGGTTTCCGAGATCTCGCCTGTAAGCCGCTCTGTGCAAGTGAGCTTCTCAAGGCGCATATAGACCCGCTCTGAGGATAAGTCCCCATAGCTTGAGGCTAAAATATGGCAAGCCTTCAAATCAGATTTAAACTTCCGAGGGAGTGTTCCATGATCAGTTACCCGTAAAAGCACCGGACGGGGATCCGAAGAGGAAGAGACAGACGTTGAGGCATCCACACCACCCAGTAAAATTGCTTTGGCAAAGGCTCCTGCGGGAAGGGTGTTTTCGAGTGTGGACTTTTCTCCAAGCTTTTTCCCGGAATGCACACTTCCTGGTAAAATTCTGCTAGAGAGCTTGAGGATGATTTTTCCCAAGCCGGTACCAGACGCGTCTGGAGAATCATCAGTAGTCACTCCTTCAGAGGTTTCTTGCAGCATCGATTCAGACATTGAGGGAAGGGTATTCTCATTAGAATCTGATATATCATCCTCATTCAATCGCCCTTGAGGTTGTGAACAAGATCTCAAGTTCTCTTGGTCAGATCCCTCTTGATAAGAGTTCACTTGAGCTTCAGTTTTGCCAGTGCTTTTAATATGTTCCTCAAGAAGGGTTTGAAGAGAATTGAGTTTTTCTTGAGTGAGTTTGTATTCTGACTCAATGCGTTCAACCCAAACTTCCTGATCATTAATGCGCTGACCTGCGGTTATGATTTTGGTTTCTTTAGGTGTTGAAGTAGGGGTTGACTCAAAGGCACCTTCCCCTCCCAAGGACCAGATCAACCCGATAATTATAAGCAAACCCAGACTTCCCGCAATGCCAGCATAGATAAGCTGTTTTTTCTTCACAATATAGGTGGGCTCTGTCATTTTGGTCTCCTGGAGATGATATAAAACGTGATTGTTTCTTGAGGATGAAGTGTGTATTTCGCCAAAGTAAGAGCGAGGTCCTCGGGACCAGCAAAGTCTTCCTCCTTGAGATGAACGGGCGTTGTCCCTTGGTTGATTAAGCTATAGCGTCTTCCTTGAAGCCTTTCGCCAAGGTAGGCGGAAAGACAGTCAGTCTTTAGATTCTCTAAAGCTTCAATCTTTGGAGCGACGAAGGATGAACTCTCACAGGAGGCCTTTGTAAAGCCATTCAGCTCCTCGTTTCTCACCATGGCTTTCATCAAGCTCAAAACAGAGGATTCCATGTTTTCTGTCGCCTTTTCAGCAAGAAGCACCTCCGGACCTTTAACATATGGCTTGAACAAAATACTCTGGGAATCAATGGTTTGTGGAATGAGTTTTAAATCTTGAGTAAGACCGTCTTCCGTAATAAGAGTCACGGTTATGGATTTTGAATTTGGAATATGGATCCCTGAATTTAGCTTGAGGAAAATCTGTCCTCCTTCATCATCCGTTTGCACATCGAAAAGACCTTCTGCCCCAAAGACCTGTTGAATGCGATCTCCCGAGACTGCAATTCGATTGAGCTCCGTTTTGGAAATCTCGAGTTCTGTTTTTTGATGATCCACAAGAGGATAAGTTTGAAGAGCCCTTAAGGGCGTAGCCATTAATGGCTGGCCTAAAGCCGTGAGAGCCAATAGTGTTGTGAGGTGTATACCCTTAGGGTGTGTCACCTTAGGGTGTGTCACTTGAGAGTGTTTGTACTTCATGTTTATCCTTTCTGTGCATCACTATTAATGAGTTCAAAAGCCTTGATGGAGAGACGACCGGCCTTGTACTCAAATTGAAATCGATAGATATCCCGGGATTGAGAAATCCGCTTTTCGCCCACAAAGCGAAGGAGATCACCTGTGACTTCAACCGTAAGGTGAGCGGCATCAACCTTGATACCATTGGGCTGGAAGCTTGTAGTGACATGGTCTTTTTTAAGGCGCTTCTCATCTTCAAGAAGGCGTCTTTTCAGAGGGCCATAGCTTTCGGGCGCCGTGTGGCGCAAGATGATGTCCCGCTTATAAGCTGCACTCTCAGGGCTGCTCTCGAGCATCAGAGAGGCATACACAAGGGCCATTTCCTCAAGATAAGAGTTTGAGACAGTGTTTTGCTCAAGCCAAACCTCTTGTTTAAGGTCGGGGGGCACCACCACAATTCTCTCATTCCTGAAAAGCGTAAAAAGGGCTTGGGTAAAAATAATAATCAACAGAGCTGCAATCAAAACAAGAAAGAGGTTCCTTTGATGCACTAAAGATCCCAAACGGCTGTTCAGAAGATGATGCTTCATCCCATATACTCCCGAATATAAGAGGGCGGCATATGGGAGAGCTTTTTGGCGTTCTTAGGGAGGTACCAATAAAAGGCATGTCTTAGGGTGCTGAGGCCAAACCTCTTTTTTAAGGTCACAAGGCCCCAATATCCTCCTGCAGCAACAATAAGCCCAAGGAAGGGATGTTCAACGCCAATCCCTAAGAAGAGTGGAGCGATAATGATGCCTGCCTCATCCACTGTCCATTTGAGAAGCCGTAGGGGATCATCGAGATGATGCAAAATCAAATGTTGATCATAATCAACTGACATCTAAATAATCGCCGTAAAGGTTTTAAGAATCCAGTCCTTCATGAAGTAGGCAAAAACACATCCCAAAACTCCTGAAGCAAAGATCCAGCCGCTTTGTTTGACGATGCCGTAGATGGCCGCAAAGCCGCACACAGCTAAAAGACCAAGCCGCATATAACCCCCGGTAAAGAGTTTTTCGACGGCTGAGATTTCATCTTTTAAAAGATCTCCATCACTTGCCCAGAGAGCTTCAGGAAAGAGAAAAGTGGCAGCCCCTATGATGACAAGAAGAAAGGGACTTAGGCCTCTTAGACGTCTTTTAAAGGCCCCTAACTGGCCTTGTATTTTTCGTACAAGACCAGCCAGAGACTTTGCGTCACCCTCTGCTTTCACAGAGGCAACCCTGGGAAGTAAAGAGGCTGGACTTCCCAGGGGTTTACCGGCTTGATTGACGCCATCTTGGGTGCCGGTAAAGGGGGTATGTGGTGGATTCATAAAGAATTCCTTTACGTTGATGTTGCTTGGGTTGGGGAGATGTTTCATAGGAGTTGTCCTTCTTCAGGTTGTGGGGTGATTTCAGGGATAGAGTTTTGGTTTTGGTGATTTAAACTTTGGTTGAGAGGAGCACGATTTGCAGGGCGGATGTGCTCAACAAGCCCCTCTCTGTCAGTCACAACCACATGTGTCTCCATGCGCCTTAAACCGTTTTCATTCTTCTGCTCAAATGTCCTGAGCGCGCCCTCCAAATAGACCGCATCTCCCTTCTTGAGCAAATCCTTCAGCCACCTCACCGTTGATGCCTTAGAGATACTCACCTTGTGCCAGTCCACGTGCTTATTCCATTCTCCGTCCGAGCCTTTCCAAGTAAAGCTGGTAGCAAGAGAAAAGGAGATCATGTCCTTTCCTTCCTGTGTTTTTTTTAACTGAGGAGCATTCCCCACATTTCCATGTAAAATGACGCGATTGAGCATAAGTCAGTCCTTTCTGTTAGGAGTTGTTTCTGGGATTAATGGAGAAAAAGTCTCATTATCGGTTATGAGACGGGTTCGAATTGTTCTGAATTTTGGATAGGTCCTCGTGAAATATGATGAAAGGGTAAGCCTCAGATCTTCGATTTTGCTCAAAACACTGGAATCTCTGCTTCCCACCCAAAGGAGTTTTTCACCCTCAAGCTCAAGAAAGCGGGCATTGGCGACGCACTCAAGATCAGCAATCCTAAGAGGCTCAACCAAGTAGCGGGTTTCACTGAGGCGAATCCCTTCAGAAAACTGGGTACACCAGCCTCTCCAAACAGGATCTTCAATGGATTCAAGGATTTTGCTGATTTTGATAGGGTTGGTTGAACAAACTTTTTGGATAGTCTCAAGTTGATAGTTATGAGGATCGTCGAAGTTGCCTTCCAAAACCTTGAGGAGGTTCTCCTCGACCAAGATCCAGTCCAGAGTTATGCGCCACCCTCTTGACCCCTCTCCCATCAAAAAGGGAGACGCTTGAATTCGACGGCAAAACTGTTCCCACTGAGCTAAATTATTTTGAAAATAGGTTTCCAGATGGGATTCGAGACGCCTTTTCCGTGCGTCTGTCAACGTGATGCCTTCCGGGTTGATGAGCCTCCTCCACACATCCACCATCAAAATGGACTTTTCTCTGGATTTTTCTCGCGCGTGCGATGTGTGCTCTCTGTTTGTATTCTCTGAAGTAGTCTCTGTTAGGTATAATAACGGGAGATTTTCAACATTCGAATGTTGATTTTCTCCACATTCGAATGAGTGTTGGTGCCCGTTCGAAGGGGAGGTTTTCAACATTGGGGAAATACTGGGATTTTGGGGAGAAGATGTTGAATTTTGCTCCTTCGAAGGGGAAGATTTCAACATTGCAGAAAGCTTGATGTTTTCAACGCTCGTTTCTTCAGAAGTGGTGTCTTCCAAAATCGATAATTCGTCTTTTGTAAAACTCGGAAGCGCGTACCCAAGAGCACAAAGACTCATCTGCAGCTGCCGAAGATTTACGCGATATTGAGTTGTTTTATTCCATTTGTTCTGAGGACTGAGTCTTTCAGAAATCCACCCTTCTTCAATGAGAAACCGAAGATAGTTGCGCATCGTATAGCGTGAAAGACAGAGCAAAGTTTCTTCCGTAAGTTCCTGGGAGGTTTTATAAAACCACCCACATTCGCATGAAGGCGTCAATGGTAAGGGGGAGGAGAATTCCTCCTCCATGAGATGATCAAAATCGGGGAGACGCTTTGTCCAATACAGAAGTTGATTCAAAATAACGGCAATAAAGGGATTCCCTGTCAAAGCCACAAACTCTTCACGAATCACCGCAAGTTTGGGTATGGCTTCTCCAGGGGGTCGCTTACACCCGAAAGTGCGGGGACGGGAAAGGAACAAACCCGCCCCCTTTTTAGCCTTGAAGTCCGTAGCTACCCTGTGGGTAAAGGAGGAATCGGTCTTCATACGACTAAATCCTTGCGTTTGGTAACAAGTTCTAAAGACTTCCAGAAATGGGTCACTTCATCTCGCGTTCCTGAGAGCGCAAGAACACTATGAAAGAGCCCGTTCTTTGAGTCCTTGGGGCGAATCGTCAGGACATAGGGCCAATACTCTAAGAGATCAGTTGAAATATGCTCAGGAGCGGGAAGACTTAAACACAAAAACCCGGTTTTTTCTTGTTGTCCAAAGGAAACAAGGGCGTCATAAAGCTTGCGATAAAAGATCTTGGAAAAACACTCATATTCTTGACCAGATATCCAGGATTTAAGTTCTAAAGCGATTGTTCCTACCCAAACATCTTGATTTGGGCGGACATAAGCATCTAATCGCTCTCGAATCTGGGGATGAAGAGTTGCTTCTTTCCTTTGCTGAAGAACGGCTCCGCCATTAATTCTATCAGGATTCTCATAGGCCAAAATGAAATTGGCATTTTTAAAGTCTGAAAAACTATCATAATAAGATGAGTTTTGAGTTTTCAGTTCTTTTAGAAAAGGTTCAATAAGGCTTTTATAAAATCTGTGTTCGTGAGCATTGATTGTCTTAAACATAAAGCTTCCCTTTTATTGTTAGATTCTTTTTATGTGAACCCAGCAAAAAGCAGCCTTTTAAGGAAAGCCTTACGAGACTTTGAAAGGGATGGACTTCATCAAAGATGTTGCCTATTATCCCTACGTAGAGCCTTTGATCTGGGTTCTATACCGTCCGCACCTGTGATGTGTTTGTCGACCGTCACAGGTGCTTTTTTATATTTTTAAGGTTTTTTCATCATCGTTTTATCCTCGTGTGTTATTTTATCTTTTGCAAAAACTGATCCTTTTGCCGCATCTCCCATACATGTTGTATCTTGTCGAAGGTTCGCTCTTTCAAAAGCTTCAACATCTTCGATACAGTAGGAGATATGCTTACCAAGCTTTAAATATTGAGGCCCTTTCCCATTCCACCTCCATTGACTTAACGTGGCCAATGGAACGCTCCATCTGGCAGATAATTTTTTAGGGGTCAAACGTATTTCCGTCATACACTCTCTCCTTCTTGTTCTGGCATAAAATGCCCTCCCTCAATTATTGTTATAAATCATCTATTCGATAAAAATGTCAACTCAGATTTTCAAAAAAACAAGTAGTATTCAAATAGTTATGTAGAATTAATGAGAACCAACAAGAAATATTAAGAACCAATGAGAACTAACGAGAACAAATGAGAAGTCAAAAAAGTTTCAAATTTGGCCATAAAATTTTTCTTTTTAATCATCAATCTGAAGATTTAAAGCATTTGGCGTCATGAGAATCTGAGCTACCAAACCTGCATACTCAAAAAAAATCAGTATTTTTATCACCAAAAAATATCTAATTAGATGATTAATTAGTTTTAAAAGAGGCTATTTAAGTGTGCCCATTAATTGATAAATGAATTAATATAGAAGTGAGATAAAATCACAAAATTCGTTGACGTCTGGCTACAGGAGATTTTCCTTTTAAACATGTTTCTTCCAGCCTACATTTAATGTGCATGATTTTTTTTAAAAATCGAGCGTTTCAATTAGCCATTTAAATAGTTGTAGAGATTTTAAAGTAGGGCCGTAGGACGTCATGTGGGGGATGGGCTTGTCCTACTGGCCCAATGGTTTGCTTTGCCGAGGAAATGGGATGACCTTTGAATGATGGAGGTTTATGTTATGGATGAATCTATTTGACATACTCAAAAAGGAATTTTTGAGCTTTAAAAACAATCAACAAGAAAAACAGAGTTTATGAATGATTATAACGTTTTTTTCACAAAACTTTCATACAAAACACGTGCTTGTAATTATGAAGGTACTTTTTATGTTTCGAGAAACCGATGTGGTATTTTATTAATAAAACAAAAACAGCAGAATAAGAATAAAAACAGTGAAATTTTTTGCGTTACTCGCGATTGGAAAAATACCACTATAACCATCATGGAGGCTCGCGAGTAACTTGTAAAAAGTACGAAAAAAATTTCAATTTGGATATAATCAAAATCTATCTAATTAGAGTGATTAATTAGCTGTAGAAGGTCCCTTTAGAGTAAGCTACTCCTTTAATATGTAGATGGTTTCAACTGATCTATAAAAGTACAAAGGTTAAAAAAATTTCTAAAAAGCAATTGAAGAATCGAGCAAGCTTTACATTAATCCACACCCTATTTAAAACATATTGAGGGAAAAAATTCTGATTTTTAATCTTAAAAAAGATATAAAAAAGAAATGGCTTATGCAGAGAAATGAACTTATCTTTCCAAAAGATATTTACTCAAAATATTTGAAAACTATTCGAGAGCTTTACTTTACACAACGTGAAATTGACATCATTTCTTGTATTCTA
This sequence comes from Alphaproteobacteria bacterium, assembly GCA_021731585.1. GTDB lineage: Bacteria > Pseudomonadota > Alphaproteobacteria > UBA9655 > UBA9655 > UBA9655. The sequence goes on along the minus strand of JAKFXB010000149.1, from coordinate 1,865 downwards.
CACGTTCGAGGAACAAGCAAGGTCGCTTTTTTCTTATCTATCTCCCCAAATACTGTATTGATTCATATTCGCAATATCATGCTAAAAATTGGGTGTAATTCCCGAGAAGGAATTATTGATTTTGTTGAAAAATCAAGTAAAGTTTATTTATTAGAAACGTATTATATGAATTTGATTCTTGAAGAAGAGTTTAAGAAAGCTTTAAAAAAGATATCAGCCTTAAAGAAGGATAATCCATCAAATCTTCTGATTTGTTGGAATGATCAAGCTCTAAAAACTTCCATCATCCAAAACTTAGAAGAACATTTAAAATATGCTGGGATTTATGTTGATATAAGAGAAAAAAATGCAAACTTCAAGATAGACTCTTTAAAAAAATCTGGCCATATTTTTCTAATACTTTTAGAAAAGCATTCCTTTCAAAATTCCTCCCCTGAATTTTCTGATTTCAAGTTACTAGACCTCGCTGCACAAAATAATTATTATTTATCAACTATTTCAATCCTCCAATGTCTTTTTATAGATTTGGATTTGCAAGACGTTTTTCACGATTTTCTACAGTATTATAACGGGCTTTTTATTTCTTCTGAGGAAAAACATCTTACCTCTTATAAAGAAAGGAAATTAATAAAGGAGGAAAACCAATACTTTTATAATTCAAATAAGCTGTTGAATAATAAAAAATTATTTTTCATTTTATTGATGATTCTTCTTCTTTTTATATTATTAATTACCGTGTTTTTTTTTAAACAACAAAAAGAGACATATTCAACACAAGCCAATAACGGAACGTTAAAACCTTTTATTCGATCAGACCTAGCTGTTCCAACAGAGACCTTTAGTCTTCATCGCCCTGAGGAAATAATACAAATAGATAAAAAACTTAAAGGACACGGTATTCGGGCTGTTGCTCTTATAGGCCCTGGAGGAGCAGGAAAAACTACCCTTGCACGACAATATGCCCTCCAAAAAAATGCACATGTTATTTGGGAATTAAATGCTGAAACAAATGAAAACCTTAAATTTTCATTTGAAGGCCTGGCCCGAGCTCTTGTTGCGGCAGAAGGAGATCAAAAAATTTTAAGGGGAATACAAGAAATAAAAGACCCTGTAGAAAAAGAGGAAAAATTAATCCAATTTGTAAAAGAAAGATTGAAGGCTCATTCAAATTGGCTCCTTATTTATGATAACATGAAAGAATTTTCTGATATCAAAAAATATTTTCCTCAAGATTTTGTAGTTTGGGGAGAAGGTAAAATCATTCTTACAACTCGTGATGCTAATGTTCAGAACTGTAACTTCCTTAATGGTTTTATACAAATTGGGGAACTTAACGCTAATCAGCAATTAGCTCTTTTTACAAAAATTACAACCAATGGGAAAATTTCCTTTCCTACGGTAAAAGAGGTTGAAGAAGCAAAAAAGTTTGTTACAAAAATCCCCCCATATCCTTTAGATACCGCTGTCGCTGCTTATTATTTAAAAGCTGTAAACATTCCGTATTCAGTATATTTAGAAAATTTAGTTCAGAATAGAAAAGGTATTACAAATATACAGGAAAAGCTCTTGAAAGGGGCAGGAGGTTATAGCAAAACCCGATATGAAATTCTAACAATGTCTTTACAGCATCTTATTAATACACATAAAGATTTTAAGGATCTTTTGGTATTTGTAAGTCTTCTTGACTCTCAAAATTTTCCTCGATCTCTCCTCAATGCTTACACGGATAAGTTATCTGTAGATGAGTTCATTTATAATATAAAAAAATATTCACTCATTACAAATGAATCATCACTTTCTTCTTCAGGGCAAACAATTTCACTGCATCGAGATACCCAGACCATTACATTAGAATACCTTTTAAG
>JAKFXB010000132.1 GCA_021731585.1 Alphaproteobacteria bacterium | reverse complement strand
TTCAAGCAGATACGGGAGACCATGCAGTTATCTCACATTTGGTTGATAAAATCTCAAAAATGTTTTGCATTGATGCCGTTATCCCTGAATCTTTCTCTTCTTTATTCATCACCAGTAAAGTCAGTTCTTTTCTTAAAAAAGCAGGACTTTCTTCTGAGTCTGCCCATCAACTCTCTCAAGAAAGTTGGTTGATCCAACTTCAAGCAGGCCTAAACTATATTTTAAATGAGAGTTTTTCTAAGGAAGAGTATAAAGTTACCGGGGTTTCTAAAAATAACGCCGCTCACATTCTCAGTATCACAGAAAAGCTAACGTCATTCCCTTCCCAAGGGAAAGCCTCTGGATATATCCTTTCTCCAGAGGCGTTTTATCCAAAAGAGTTAAAACTTTATTTCACAAAGGTTATAGAGAAACTCTCTTTAAACTATGCTCCCTTTGAGGTGAAAATAGGAATTTCAAAAAACACACTGATTTTAAGAGAGTTTAACGTTGAACTAGCCCTTCCCCCTGTTTCCGAGCTTATAGAAGCTTCAATGGGAGTTGATTACTATGACAACGTTCTAAGACTCTTTTCTTATGAAAACCTTTCACTCTATAAAAAGCAATTTTTAAATACGGGGAGTCTTTTCTTTAATAAAGCTGATCACGTTCAACTTTTAAAGCAGCATCCTTACGTCAAGAACCCTAAGAACTATAAAACTTTAAAGAATCAAATGATAAAGCTTCAATTAACCTGCGGTGATTGATTCAAGTCGTCCCCCTGAACATATCAATTTTTGCTTACACAAACTAACCCACTGATGAAACGTCAAGGATATGGTTAGCAATATCTGGAATTGCGTCTCGAACCGTAACTTCACGTATGTGATCGCGCTGACCACGTAACCTGCTCCATTCATTAAAGCTATATTGCCCTAGCGGAGAAAATGTATTCAGTCCTCGTCGAGCGGCCTTACGAATAGTGGCGCCTGAATTGATAGGACAAAGCTCAATGTGATCAGCGTAGGCTTTGGCAAGGCTAAGCGTATCAACAACAAGGATTTCCCTGGCACGATTACGATTCAATCGTGCCCCAAGCAAACTATCTAAACCATCTTGGCTCGCCCAGAAAAAAACGCGCGAATTAAGGATACGCAGCCAATCAGAAGGCGTTAAACCATGGTCAAGGCAGTTGGCGAGTGATTTCTCATTAAGGGGTAAATTATCATTGATAATGGCTCTGCCATAGCGTGAATGTTCAATAATAATTGATGATGGCCTTCGCTGTGTTTCAATTATTACTCGCTTTTCCTTGTCAACCTCAAACAAGTCAAGCAACCGCGTTGTTGATAGCAAACCATTTTGTTTGATGCCCTTCCATGCACCGGGTTCGGTAACATGATAAAGATATGGATGTCGTTCTGCTAATTCTTCAGGTGTCATAAAAAAGATGTGTCATTATTGAGCTATTTTTTCCAGTTTTTCACATTCAGAATCATTAAGAAAGACATTTTATCATATCCATTTTTTAAGGGGTTATTCTAAAGCCACTCTATTTTAGGATACTCTTTCTTTAATGTAACTTTTAGAGAGTCTATCCCTAAATGGGTGCCTCGCCCAATAGAGCCTTCCCCAAGGTCAACCTGTCGTACAGTATCAGGAAGATTTTTAGCAAAGGCCGCAATTCCTTCAAAGTCAAACATTCCAGGAATTCCAATCTGTTTTATTTTTGTACCGTGAAGACTTCTCGCTAAGCCAGCTCCATCAGAAAAACGATTATTATTGATTTTAATTATTTCCAAATTTTTTCCCTTAACATGCTCTAGAAAGCCATGAATTCCTTCATCTCCTATGTAATTATATTCTAAGTTAACTGAGCGGATAGTAGGGGGAAGATATTTGCCAATTTCAATAACATCTTCATTAGAAAGGTGAGACATACCCAATCCAATATCCATCAGTTTTGCACCCGGGGAAAGACTTGAGATGAAAGCAACAATCGCACTATTGCTGTCTGCAATCCCCCATAGATTAACACTCTTAACATTTGAACTCTCAAGAAACGTTGCCAAGTGCTTTGCTTCATCAACACCAAGTATGGAACTTTGAATCCACAACTTCTCAAGTCTTGGCCAATAAGGAGTTCTTAACCCAGTTGGCAAAGGAAAAAGGGCCTCAAATACTTCTTTATGCTCAGGTTTATAATTATGCAACGTAAAGTGAGGAAGAGAGGAGGTTGTAAATACAGTAAGCTCAGTTTCTGGAAACATCTTACTTGTACCGAATGAGCTTCTTCCAAGCGTAAGAGCCACATTCTCAAAACCAGCATTCATAAGATCTTGAGGGCGAAAAATATAACGAGATTGAGATCCTACAAGATGTTCGGGGTTGAGTGGAGATCCTAGAATATGCCCATCTTTAAAAAATGCCCAAGCAGTGTGTCCTATCTCATTCCGAAACAGAGAATTTAGAAATCCACTGAGAACTGCTTGATGGCTTGCTTCAGCAGGATCTTGATTAGCCCAATCCAACAACTTGAGAGCCGATCCTCTTACATCGCTCCCCAATAGCTCACTAAAAATCGGTCCAAGAGCACCAGGGGTAAGAAAAAGTCTTTCATCTCCCTTTTTTAGGGACACTGCATCCAGAACAGGCTCCATATCCTGCGGATCTTGTTCCAAAGTAGATTTTAGTTTCGTTACAATAACTTTCCTGGCTTGTTCTTCAAGTGATTTTTGCCCTTCACCTTCTGCTTTAAGAAGAGAAGGCGTTGAACCCATAAGAACCATCAACGCAGATGACATTAATAATTTCTTAACCATAACACACTCCAATAATAAAAAAATTAATACTCATTTTTATAATAAACCACATTTAATTATTTGTCAAATTAGGGCTCTTTATCTGCAACAGAAAGCTGCCTGGACGGTTCAGAGAAAAAATGATAGATTTATCCCTAAATAACAGGGAAATAGCTTCATGGAAATCAAAACACTTCTTTATCAAATTTTAGAAACAACCGTAACGCTGATCAACCTTTTTGGCATTATGGTTGTCTTTTGGGGATTTGTCGTTGCGGCAATTGCCTTTATTCGCATGAAACGTCATCACCATACTACCGTTTATTTTCTCAAAGAAGCCAATGAAATTCGTGCTGTGTTAGGGACTTACATCCTCTTCGGTCTTGAATTTATGATCGCTGGAGATATCATCCATACCTTTATTAAACCCAGCCAGGAAGACTTGATTGTTTTGGCCACTATCGTTGCCATCAGAACAGTTATTAGCTATTTCCTAGGGCGAGAAGTGGATCAAGCTCAACGAGATGAAAAAAAGAAAAAAGCATAAAACAGGAGACACAAAATGACGACTTATCTTTCCTCAGAAGCTCACCAAAAAGTAGCTCTAGCCCTTAAAGACTATCTTGCAGATGCGACTCTTGTTTATTTCAAGACCCATACTTTTCATTGGAATGTAGAGGGGCCTCATTTTTATAGTCTTCACCTCATGTTTGAGAAATTTTATGAAACGATTTGGGAATCTCTGGACGAAATTGCGGAGCGTGTTCGAGCCTTGGGAGAAAAGACACCCCCTAATCTTGAAGCCCTCCTTAAAATGGCCTCCCTTAAAGAATCAGTCACGAACTTAGATGCCCCTAAGATGGTGACAATTTTGCACGAAGATTATCTGGCGTTAGCCAAAAAAGCTCATGAAGTGGGTGCTATTGCTGAAAGTTTCGGTGATCAGGTAACCACGGACATCATGACGGAAAAGGCAACCTTTTTAGAAAAAGCGGCTTGGATGCTTCAGGCGTCTATGACGAAGTAATTTTTTGGGCCAAGGTAGCTTCAAGAAAAGCATCAATATCCCCTTCGAGAACCCCATGAGCATTGCCCTTTTCCACATGGGTTCTTAAGTCCTTCACCATTTGATAGGGCTGAAGGACATAGGAGCGGATTTGATGGCCCCACCCAATTTCTGCCTTGTTGGCCTCGGACGCTTGAGCGGCTTCTTCTCGCTTTTTAAGCTCATGTTCATAAAGCCGTGCTTTTAACATGCTCATAGCTTGGGCCCGATTCCGATGCTGAGAGCGATCGTTTTGACACTGAACAACAATCCCTGTGGGAAGGTGAGTGATGCGAATGGCGCTATCGGTTTTGTTAACGTGTTGCCCTCCCGCTCCAGAAGCCCTGTAGGTATCGACCCTTAGATCCTTATCTTCGATTTGAATGTCAATGGCATCATCAACCTCAGGATAAGCCCAAATAGAGGCAAAACTAGTGTGGCGCCTTGCATTCGCATCAAAAGGGGAAATGCGTACCAAACGATGAATCCCGCTTTCTCCCTTAAGCCATCCATAGGGATGATCGGCGCCTTTTTGAGAGCAAATTTTAAAGGTTGCTGATTTAATGCCGGCTTCCTCTCCTGGGCTTTCTTCAATCCATTCAATTTTATAGCCCTTAGCTTCTGCCCAGCGCGTGTACATACGGGTCAGCATTAAAGCCCAATCTTGGGCTTCTGTCCCACCAGCGCCAGCGTGAATTTCAATAAAGCAATTATTGGCATCCGCTTCACCAGAGAGAAGAGTTTCGAGCCTCAAGCGTTGAAGCAGGTGGTGGAGTTTTTCAATATCCTGTTCTCCAGCTTGAAGGATATCCTCATCATTTTCAGTTTCTCCGAGCTCAATGAGCTCTATAGCGTCTTGAAGTTCCTTCTCTATCTTCAAGATACGCTCAGAGGCAAGAGCCAGTTGATCGCGCTCGCGCATGATTTTTTGAGCCCGCTCTGGATCATCCCAAAAGGTAGGATTTAAAACTTCATTTTCCAGCTCTTGCAGGCGACTTTGAGCAGCATCCCAGTCAAAGATGCCTCCTCAGGAGTTCTAAACCCTCCTCAATTTCATAAACAAGAGCTTCAATTTCTGTGCGCATTGATAATTATCCTTTAGTTACACTATCGCTTTATCATAAGGTTCCTAAAGCCGACAAGGCTTTACTCAATTTTAATGAGGGGTTGGTCTAAATTTACCCTCTCTCCTTTTTTGATATAAACCACTTCAATAATGCCGTCACAGGCTGATTGAAGAACATTCTCCATTTTCATAGCTTCAATAGCCGCAAGGGGCTGCCCCATCTTAACAAGATCTCCTTTATTCACGAAAATATTGATGATCAGGCCAGGCATGGGAGCCTTGATAAGGCGGGGAGTTTCAGAGGACTGGGAAGAAGGCATATAGGTGATAAGGTTAGCAATCTGTGATGAAACAACCAAGGTCTTGGCCCTATAACCATCCCATGATAATTGTGTAAAGGGGCCTTTCTTATCGATTTGGAGCGTTATCTTTTCCCCATTAAATATTCCCTTGAAGAGGACTTCTCCTGGCTTCCATTCGGTTTTGATGCGTAGTTTGTCAATGAGATAGGTATCCTTCTCTAAAGAGATGTGAACGGGATAGGGCTGTTTATCAATTAAAACAGTAAAATCAGCTTTGTTTAAATGATGTTGGATCAGAGACATGACAGCTGTAACCCCAATGGGAATGTGGGGATCGGAACTCATTTCTGGTATAAAGCCATTTTCATAGAGCTTATCAAGGGTAACCGTATTAAAAGCCGCCTTTTTAAAAAGGGAGCTATGAACCAGGGCTGATAAAAAAGAAACGTTTGTAGAAACGCCGCGAATATAAAATTCATTAAGGGCGCTTAGAAGTTTTGAAGAGGTCCGCTCTCGATCCGGTTGATGTACACAAAGCTTGCCAATCATAGGATCATAATAGGGAGAGATCACATCCCCTTCACGAACACCACTATCCACACGCACGTCTTCACCACCTATAGAAGGCTCCCTATAAGAAGAAAGGTAACCTATTGAAGGGAGAAAGCCTCTTATCGAATCTTCGGCATAAATCCGGGCTTCAATTGCATGGCCCTTAAACTGAATATCTTTCTGTTGATAACGAAGAGGCTCCTTTGCGGCTATACGTACCATTTCTTCGACAAGGTCAAGGCCCGTCACCATCTCAGTTATGGGGTGTTCTACTTGAAGGCGGGTATTCATTTCCAAAAAATAAAAAGTCTTGTCGGGACTGACCACAAACTCAACGGTGCCTGCAGAATAGTACTGCACTTCTTTGACAAGACAAAGGGCGGCCTCGGTCATTTCTGCGCGTAAAGTCGGGGTTACGAAAGGACTTGGGGCTTCTTCAATAACTTTTTGATGGCGCCGTTGAAGAGAACACTCTCTTTCACCCAGGTGTATCACATTACCAAAAGTATCCGCTAAAATTTGAATTTCGATATGTCGCGCATTTTCAATATATTTTTCAAGGAAAACACGACTATCTCCAAAGCTTGATCCAGCTTCATTCATAGCACTTTTAACCGCGTCTAAAAGGGCATCAGAATTTTTAACAATCCTCATTCCCTTTCCGCCACCACCTGCAGCAGCTTTAATCATAAGGGGATAGCCAATCTCCGCAGCAACCTTTTCAGCCTTTTGAGGGTCGATGAGAGGTGTGCTCGTCCCGGGAAGACAGGGAACGCGAGCGAGGTGAGCTAGTTTTTTAGCTTCTAGTTTATCACCCATGGCAGCAATGGCTTTTGGAGACGGCCCAATGAAAACAAGTCCGGCTTGTTGAACAGCCGCGGCAAAGGCAGAGTTTTCAGAAAGGAATCCATAGCCGGGGTGAATGGCCTCCACTCCCTGTTCTTTGGCTATCTTTATGATAACCGCTCCCTTTAAGTAACTTTCTTGGGCGGGGGCGGGCCCTAAAAAAAACGCTTCATCTGCCATTTGCACATGAAGCGCTCCCTCATCAGCTTCTGAATAAACGGCAAGAGTTTTGACTTCTATTCGCCTGAGGGTCCGAATAATTCGGCAAGCAATCTCTCCCCGATTCGCAATGAGAACTTTTTTAAACACTCAAGATCACACCTTGATTATGCAAGATTATGATTTTGTTTTGCCACTCACCTTTTTCTGAGAAGAAGCCGCTTTTTTCTTCTCTTTCACAACAGGTTTTGCAGTGGTCACTTCGATTTTAACTTCTGCAGCTTTTGTCTTTTTTTCTTCTTTTGGTTTCTTTTCTTCCTTCATGAGGCGACGAACTTCTTGTTCTTCCCATTCAGTCGTCAAAAAAGGAACCATAACGTCAATTTGCGGCAGAAGCCCTAAAGAAAAAGCGTGAACGCCAAGACCAATGCCCCATCCAACGATGACCCAAATTGGCCAAAAGGTTCCACCGCCAGAAATGGCCCAAATAAGAATAAGCCCAAGGTTTACAACAGTGTAGATAAGAATATCTGTATAAAAACGACGCAATTTTTTCACATGTAATCGTGCTTGATGTTCATTCATAGTTTTTCTCCCTTATTCTTTGTTATAGAGGTATATTATCATGTTTTTTCCATGGATTTTCAATTATTTTATTTTTTAACATTTTTAAAGACCGGCAAATCCTCATCCGGGTTGTATGGGGCAAGACAATATCATCAATGTAGCCGCGGCTAGCCGCCACAAAGGGGGTTGCAAATTTCTCACCGTATTCTTGTGTATAAGCATCAATTTTTTCCTTATTTTTGAGGTCTTTTTTAAAAAGAATTTCAACCGCCCCTCGTGCGCCCATCACGGCAATTTCTGCGGAAGGCCACGCAAAGTTGACGTCTCCCCGCAAATGTTTTGAGCTCATCACATCATACGCTCCGCCATAAGCTTTGCGGGTTATCACCGTGACTTTTGGTACTGTTGCCTCCGCAAAAGCGAACAAAAGTTTAGAGCCATGTTTGATAATGCCATCCTCCTCTTGCGTCGTTCCGGGAAGAAATCCAGGCACATCCACGAAGGTGACCAAGGGAATACTAAAGCAGTCACAAAACCTTACAAATCGGGCGGCTTTTCGAGAGGAATCGATGTCAAGACAGCCGGCCAAGACGAGAGGTTGATTAGCAACAAATCCCACCGTCTCCCCCGCCATACGACCAAAACCGATGATAATATTAGCAGCAAAGTCAGGCTGTAATTCATAAAAGTCTCCTTCATCCACCACCTTTATGAGAAGATCTTTCATATTATATCCCTTCGAAGAATTCATCGGGACAAGACGATCTAAGGAAAGATCCATGCGATCAGGGCTGTCGGAGGTTTCTTTAAAAGGTGGAGTCTCTCGATTAGAGAGGGGTAAAAATTCAAAAAAACGCCGGACTTCGAGAAGCGCTTCAATGTCATTTTCAAAGGCGAGATCGGCAACGCCTGATTTTTGGGTATGGGTTAGGGCTCCTCCCAAATCCTCATGACTAACGGTTTCATGGGTGACGGTTTTAACCACATCTGGCCCAGTGACATACATATAGGAGGAATGTTTCACCATAAAAATAAAATCGGTCATGGCGGGCGAATAGACAGCACCTCCCGCACAGGGGCCCATAATGACTGAAATTTGAGGGATCACGCCAGAGGCGAGAACATTACGTTGAAAAATTGTCGCATATCCCGCGAGAGATTCCACGCCTTCTTGAATCCGCGCCCCTCCTGAATCATTGAGTCCAATGACAGGTGCACCTACCTGGAGGGCTTTATCCATAATCTTGGCAATTTTTTCTGCATGAGTCTCACTTAGGCTGCCTCCAAATACGGTAAAATCTTGAGAAAAAACAAAAACCTGGCGCCCTTGAATAGTTCCATAGCCTGTCACAACACCATCTCCAGGAATCTTGTTATTTTCCATATGGAAATCATGACAACGATGTTCGACGAACATATCCCATTCTTCAAAGGAATTAGGGTCAAGCAAAACTTCGAGGCGCTCTCTGGCTGTCAGTTTTCCCTTGTGATGGTGAGCTTCAATGCGCTTTTCTCCGCCGCCTTGTAAGGCCACTTGGCGAAGGGCTTCAAGTTTTTTTAGAATATCTCTCATGCCAGCTCCCTTATTTTCCCATATTACAAGAAAAGAGCAGTGCGACCAAGAGCAAACTCTTCCCGTTTAGCTAGCTTTTCTTTGAACTTTTTCTTCACCGTCTGTAAGGCTTTTAATGATTCCCCGTAAGGTGCGTACTTCTTGTTCTGTCAGATGGGCCCGCTGGAAGGTATTGCGAATGTTGCGTAGCATAATCGCGCGCTTTTTAGGATGGCGCAGAAAACCGGTTCGATCCAGTTCTTCCTCAAGGTGATGAAAAAGTCTCCCTAAGTCTTCACGGGTAGCAAGACGGGTGCGCCCTGTCCTAAAAAATTCAAAAGGGAGAGAGGCAGTTTGGTCAAACCACTCATGAGCGATAATAACCACAGCATGAGCAAGATTAAGGGAAGAAAAATCATCACTTGTGGGGATCCGAATAAGAGCCTCACAAAGAGAAATCTCTTCATTACGCAGGCCACATCTCTCGCCCCCAAATAAAATGCCTACCTTTTGGCCTTGCCTGGCCGTGGAGGCCAAGTGCTGAAGGGCAAGGTTCGGCGTATAGATGGACTTAATCATATCCGGCGTTCGATTCGAGGTCGCAAAGAGACGGTTTAAATCTCCAATCGCTTCAAGGGTAGAAGCATAGATTTTTGCATTCTCAAGGATTTTATCAGCACCGGCGGCTGAAGGAAGGGCTTCAGGATTAGGCCATCCATCGCGGGGATTTACAATTCTTAGGTCCGTAAGACCAAAATTTAACATCGCTCGTGCAACAGCACCTATATTTTGGCCGAGCTGAGGCTCGACAAGTATCACCGTTAATGTATTTTCGTCCACAAACCCTCAAAATTATTGTTGTCTCCAAAGCGTTCCTTGAGGCGTATCCTCGAGATGAATCCCTGATTTTAAAAGTTCATCTCGTATGTGATCTGCTTCAAGGAATTTTTTTTGTTTCCTTGCTTCCTTGCGCGCCTCAATAAGCTCTAGAATTTTATTTTCGTCAATCCCTGTTTTCCCTTTAAACCAAAATTCAGGATCTTGTTGAAGGAGCCCCAGCCATTCGCCACTAATCTTAAGAGTTGCTGCTAATTGATTTTTTTCTTCTTCACTCGAAGATTTGTGAAGGCGCGAGACCAGATCATGAAGAGCAGAAAGAGCAAGGGGAGTATTTAAATCATCCTCAAGAGCTGCTTTTACCGACTCACATAGAGTTGGCTTTTCTTGAGAAATGTCGCGACCTCTTAAAGCATTATAAAAACGGTCGAGACTTTGGCGGCATTGCACCACAATTTGTTCATTCCAATCCAAGGGTTGACGATAGTGAGAAGAGAGTAAAACAAGGCGAATGACTTCTCCGGGAAGTTTTTCAAGCAGTTGATGGACCGTTATAAAGTTCCCGAGAGATTTTGACATCTTTTCGCCATTTACTGTCAACATCCCATTATGCAGCCAAACCCGTGCAAAGGTTTTTGGGCCATAGCAGGCTTGACTTTGAGCAATCTCATTTTCATGGTGAGGAAAAATAAGGTCTTGCCCTCCCCCATGGATATCAAAGGTTTCCCCTAAATATTTTGAGGACATGGCAGAACACTCTATATGCCAGCCGGGCCGCCCATATCCCCAAGGACTTTCCCATCCAGGAATTCCCGCCTCAGAGGGTTTCCAGAGAATGAAATCTTCAGGGGCCCGTTTGTAGGGGGCTATCTCAACCCGCGCGCCTGCAATCATTTCATCATGTTGACAGCGGGAGAGCTGACCATAGTCGGAAAAGCTTTTGACAGAGAAAAGAACGTGGCCGTCCTTTTCATAGGCATGCTCTTTCTCAATAAGGGTTTGAATGATCTCAATCATTTCACCCACGTGAGCTGTAGCATGGGGCTCAATGGTGGGAGGGATGTTTCCAATGGCTTTCATATCGTTTTGAAAGTGCTCAGTTGTTCTGTGGGTAAGGAGAGAAATATCCTCATTATTTTGCTGAGCCGCTTTAATGATTTTATCATCGATGTCCGTGATGTTTCGAGCGTAAGTGACTTTAGGATAGAGATGTCTTAAAAGGCGATTCAAAACATCAAAAACCACATAAGGACGGCCATTACCAATATGAGCAAAGTCATAGACGGTGGGTCCGCATACATAAAGGCGAACATGGTCTGGGGTTAAGGGAACAAATGGCTCTTTTTGGCGTGTGAGAGTGTTATGTAATATAAGGGGCATTTTTAGGCTCTTGCTGTTTGAAGTTGATGAAGAATTTTTGGCCGTCCCATCAAGAGAATTAACTCTTTTAATTCAGGCCCATGATCCTGACCCGTTAAAGCCCGCCGTATGGGCATAAAGAGATCTTTTCCTTTAAAGCCCGTTTCCTCCTTCACTTGATCCATCCAAGTTTTGAAGGTGGCTTCATCCCATGGTTCGAGAGGAAGAAACCGTTCAGCCGCCTCAAGAAGGAGCACATTCCCTTCAGAGAAGGTTTTGTGGCCATAGCAAATAGTCCACCACTCTTTGACATCATGGAATTTCATAATGTTTTTTTGAACGAGGATCCAGAATTCGGGAGTCGTTCCAGTGAGCCCTTTGTTTTCTAGACGAGAAATGACTTGATCAAAGGAGAGCATTTGAAGAATTTTAACATTCATCTGCCATAAATCATCCGTACGCAATTTAGGTGTAGACCTTCCGAATTTGTGAATATCAAATTCTTTGAGAACCCCTTCTAAGCTGGTGTGAGGGGCAATAGGGTCCGACGTCCCAAGCTTTGCAAGAAGACTATTGACGGCCATAGGCTCAAGTCCCTCCCTCTGAAGATCAAAAACGCTCAGGCTTCCCTCCCTTTTAGAGAGGCCTTCTCCCTTGCCGCCTGAAATCAAGGCGAGATGACCAAAAGTGATTTTGTTGGGAGCTCCCGAAAGAGCTTCCATGATCTGAATTTGGGTGGCCGTATTGGTGACATGATCCTCGCCACGGATAATATGGGTAATGCCCATGTCTAAATCATCAACGGATGTTGCAAGGGTAAAAACAGGCGTTCCATCTTCACGGATAAGAACGGGATCACCCAAAAGGTCACCTTGAAAGACAATCTCCCCTCGAACCATGTCATTCCAACGAATTTCACCCTTTTCCATTTTAAAGCGCCAGTGAGGTTTGCGGCCATCGTCTTGATACTTTTCAATTTGAGCGGGGGTTAAGGAAAGAGCCGCCCGGTTGTAAAACGGGGGTTTTCCCGCTGAAAGTTGAATCTTTCTTTGAAGTTCTAATTCTTCTTGAGTTTCAAAACAGGGATAAAGCCTTCCTTTGGCTTTAAGAAAAGCAACAGCCTTATCATAGTGAGCCAAGCGATCTGATTGTTTTATCTTCTCTTCATAGGTAAGTCCTAGCCAAGAAAGGTCTTCTTCAATCTGATCAGCAAATCGTTGCTCAGAGCGCCTAACATCTGTATCATCCAAACGAAGGGTAAAGTGGGCCCCCGTTGACCGGGCATACAACCAGTTGATCAGGGCGGTTCTAATATTGCCTAAATGTAAGTATCCTGTTGGCGAAGGAGCAAACCGTAATTTTGTCATTGTTGTATCTTTGCAACTTTCTTTAACATAATGTTAATTTCAATTAATTTTTTTTAAACCCTTTTTCAACTTATGATATTACATATCCTTGAACACTTTCAAGAAAGGATATGAAAATGAAGAAAGTTTCTTTACTCGCGATTCTCGCAACCGCTGCTAGCATTCCTGCTGCAATGGCTCAAACACCAGTAGCATCATCTGCTAACTGCCCTAAGGCTTTTCAAGGTTTCCACCTCGGTGGTAACATTGGTTACGGCGTTGGTAGAGGTGATCAAAAGGCCTTTTTTAGAACCACGAATAACAATGGAGGCTTAGTAGATTCTAACTTCTCAAAAAATAATCTTGGTTTTAATGGGGTTGATGGCGGTATTGGCGTTGGCTATACCCATCGTTTCTGCAACTGGGCTCTTGGCATTGCTTTTGATGCGAACTGGGCCAGCACTGATGGAAAGCGCAACAACAGACATACTGAAGTTACCCTCAACGACGCTAACCAAGAAGTAAGAAATACTTTTCTTTCTACTGAGAAAGCTAAATTAAGAAACTCTCTCCAACTTTATGGACGTGCTGGTTATGTTCTCGCAAACATGGTTATGCCATTCGTTGGATTGGGTTGGGACAACTCATCTTGGAAACAAAGCTTAACTGTTGATGGCCTGAGAAATAGTAAATCCACCCGTTATAATGCCTTCCTTTGGAAAGCTGGTGTTGACTTCTTGGCAACAAAGCACGTTGTTGTTGGCCTTGAATACACAGGTACGTCTGCTGGCAAGAAGAGCCTTCATAGAAAAACAAGACATGCTGCTACTGCTGCGGGGGGTGTTGACCTTACAACAGCAGGTTCCTTCAAGCCACAGTACAACAAGTTTGCTCTTACAGCTAAGCTCGTTTACTAGTCTAAGCTTACAAGGAATAAAATCCTTAGAAAGACCCCCGCAAATGTGGGGGTTTTTTTATGCCAATTTGCTTTCTTCCAATGAGGGCGTCAAACTTCGGACTCGGGGTGCTCACGTATTTGAATACGCTCCGCGCCCCTCGCCTCGTTTTCCTGCTCATTGTTTGAAATCAAAATGGCATAGATACTAAGCATCTTTGAGTGAACACTGTGCCCAATAGCGTGGAATGAATTTATTTTTTCCCCATTTTAAGGGGAAGAATCAGCTTTTTGGAAACTTGAAGCTTAGCCTTCCAGCTTAATTCTTGAGCGGGGAGGCCCGCATAAACTTCTTTAACAGCTTCTACGATAAGAACCCCTGACAATGTCTTAAACCAGCGATAGCCGATTTTCTCCCAGGCTGTTGCTGTGCTTAAAGGCACCCGCGATTGAAAAGGAGGAATGTAAAGAGCATATTCCGAATTGATGGGGCAAAACGTGTTTTCTTTGAGCAAGCGATGGAGTTGGAAAAGACTATAGGGATGACCTTGGCCAAAGGGGGTTTTCTCTGTGCGCGCCCAAATGCCTGCACGATTCGGAACAACGACAATCAGCCGGCCTCCATCGGCAAGAACGCGCCAAACCTCTTGGATCATAGCATTGGGATCCACTGTAAATTCTAAAGCATGAACAAGAAGGGCAAAATCAGCGGATTTATTAGCCAATGGCAGGGCCACCTCTTCGGTTAACACAACAATATTAGGTATTTTACCGGACCAGGAGAGGGCTCCTTGCTCAGCTGGCATAAGGGCCACAAGACGTGTAGCTTCTTCTCGATAATACCTTAAAAAAGGGGTGGGATAGCCCAGAGCAATCATGTTCCGGCCTTTGACTTCTGGCCAAAGCTCCCGAATTTTACGCCTGATCATACGCCGTGTGACATATCCAAGGTGAGAGTCATAAAAGTCCCGCATGGTTAAAACGTCTGGCCACATCTGTTTAACTTCCTTTTAGGAATCTGATCTTACCATGGATGAAAGCAAGAGTCCTAAAAATTTCTTTCTCCTTTGATTGACAACACGAGATCTGCTCTTTAGATTTGACCAAGTTGTGGTGCAGCAATGCTGAAAAGGGAACATGGTGAAAACCCATGACTACCTCCGTAACTGTAAGGGAAGAGCTTTCTCCATATATCCACTGAAGTTGACTTTGGGAAGGAGGAGAGAAGTGGGGATGCCCGAGTCAGGAGACCTGCCAGAACGAGTCATCAGTCTTTTGCGCGGGGTGCGTCAAAAGTCACGGAGTACCGTTAGTGGTGACGACAAGAAATTGTCAGCACAACCACAGCGGATGCTTTATGACTCTTTACCGTCGCTTTTTTTACTTTCTTATTTTAATGCCAGTCCTTCCTGCCATGGCAGACGAGATCTATGAAGTCACGGCTTTGCGTCCTGTTGAAGCTTTAGAAGCTGTTGGAAATACTGAAACAATCATACCACAGCAAGATGTTGAGAATTTTCAAGAGACGTTTCTAAAAGAGTCTCTCCCCTATGCCCCAAGCGTTCAGTTAAATTCGAGCGGTCCTGTGGGGCGAGAGGTGGATTTTTCTATGCGCGGCGCCCGTTCCGCCCAAAATTTAGTTTTGGTGGATGGAATTTATGTCAACAATCCTGCTTCCGGTGGCGGTGTTGACCTTTCAAATTTTTTGAATGCGGACATTGAAAAAATTGAAGTTCTTCCCGGCCCACAAGCTTTGGTTTATGGACCTGGGGCCTTAGGGGGAGTGATTCAACTTATCCCTAAAAAAGGCCGTGGAAAACCTTCTTTAAAAGCAAAGGGAGAAGGAGGTAGTTTTACAACCCGTTATGGAGCCCTTACGGGTCAGGGGGAAAAAGGACCTCTTCAATTTTCCGCAACCCTAGCTGGTTTTGGGAGAGGGCCCGCGTCCTTTATCAATCCTCTTCATGGCAATCCTCAAGGTGACCGCTATCGAAATGGAACCGTATCTTCTCGTGTGGGCTATGCCTTAAAAGATAACTGGGAAATTGAAGGAATTATTCGTTATGTAGAGGCAAAAGTTCAGTTTGATCAACCTCAATTTTTCCCTGACAAAAATACTTTTCTCCCCTTACGCGCCAACAATTTTACGAATACAAAAACCTTTCTCTCCAGCCTTGAGAATAAATGGGGAGGAGAGCGCGTTGATCACTCTTTAAAGTTATCTTATCCTCACTTTGAACAAGCTACAAAAATGCCGAATTTTCATAGTAAAACCATTGGATCTCACCCTCTCCTAGCTTATATTTCTGAGATTAAAATCAATTCAAAAAATACTCTTCTTCCGGGATTAGATCTTGGACAGGAACAAGCGGAAGAAACAAAAATACACACACGCCGGCATGGGGGAATTTTTCTTATCAATACCTATAAGCCTTTTGAATCCACTGCATTGAAAGGCGGTATTCGGGGAGATCAATATGAATCTTTGGGAGGAAATTTAACTTTTAATGTGGGAGTAGTTCACAAAGTATCCTCATCAACCGCTGTAAGAGCTAGTTATGGGACAAACTTTAAGCCGCCCACCCTTTCTGACTTGTTTCAAAAAAATCTTCCGTGGCAAATCCCCAACCCAAACCTAAAGCCGGAAAAAAGCCAAAGTGTGGATGCTGGCCTTGATCAGACTTTTTGGGAGAAGAAAGGTACGTTCAGCCTGACAGCTTTTTTTACACAAATTGATAAAATTACCCTTTCCAAGCGTTTGATAAATGATAAGTGGCAACGCTATAATGGAGGGAGACGCGTCACCCAAGGAGTGGAAATATCTCTTGGTTTTAAACCCATTAAAGACTTTGAAATTAAGACATCCTTCACCATAAATCATGCCCGAGATTGTCCAGGAAAGGTCACCTCCCCTCTTATTCCCCTTTTTAAAGGGGCCGGCGAGGTTTATTGGCAAACGACGAAGTCTCTCTCCTTATTTATGCAAGCTTATGGCGTGTCTTCTCGAAAAGATAGTGTTACCAAGAAAACCCTTGCTCCCTATGGACTAATTCATGTAGGAGGAGCTTATAAAATTATTCAATACTTGGCGTTTTTTGGACGTGTTGAAAACCTTACAAACAAACGCTATGAAGAAGTCTTTGGGTATGGGGCACGAGGTAGAGCCTTTTATTTAGGCCTAGAGGCAACAACATGATTGGTCGCCTCATCCCCGGATTTTTTTCGTTTTGCTTACACAGCCTTCTTCTAGGAGGAATGTTCCTTATTTTATGGGAAAAGGGGGCCAAAGAAGAAAAGCCATTTCATGTAATTTGGGTGGAAAAGAAAATTGAAAAAATAGTCTCACAGAATCTCATCAAACAAGAAAAACAGGAAATGAAGAAAAGTGTTAAGCCGACATTAGCCCCTCAAAAAATTGAGGCAAAAAGTCTTCAACAAATCGGAAATCCTCTTGCAACAAGACCCATGAGTCAAAAATCTCTTCCAAGAAAATCCTATCAACCTTTGCCAACCTACCCGTGGGTTTGTCGTAAGCGTGGGCAAGAAGGGGTTGTCGCGATCTTTATTCGAACAAACAATGAGGGGAAAGTTATCGATAGCAAGGTACAGACAAGCTCTGGTTATGATCTTTTAGATGAAGCTGCCCTTAAAGCCATTCAAAGTTGGATTCTGGTTGAAGGCTGTGTAGAAAAGACTTTTTCCATTGCTTTTCGTCTAAATGGATAAAAATTTAATAAAATAGAATTAAAATTATAGTAAATTTGTTTCTTTTTGGCTTAATGCTAGTGAAGTTCTAATAGAACGCAATTATAATTGTCTCCATCGCGTCTCATCGCCATATTCTCATGAGTATTTGTTTATATGTGAGAGTTACTGGTGTTGATGCGGTTATTTTTTGTTGTTGCATTTTTGCAGGTTTTTTCTTTGCAGAGTTCTTTTGCTTTTGATGCCGATAAGGAAAATGAGGAGATTCCTTCTACGCCTCCTCAAAAAGCCCAAAGGAAAAGTGTAGTTTCTCCTTTAACTTCATTAGAGAATGATCTTTCACCTGTTCGAAATGCATTGGCAATTAAGAAAACTATTCGCGGCCATGTTTCTCCGGAGAGCATAGAAAAAATTTATAAGAAATTTGCTCCTAAGTTTTTAACTTCCGAAATGTTTTATGATCCCGACATTCTTGATCTAGAAACTAGTATTGAACGAATGAGCTTAGGCCTTAATCCTTTGACATATAGGGGCGAAGAAACTGAAGTTCATCATCTTAAACAAACGCCAACAAAACAAGCCCTATTACCAAAAGGACTCCACCGAAGTCGGAATCGATATATTGTAACAAAGCAAGATCTACTCTCTGGAGAAGTCTCTATTGTAGCTACCAGACTTACAAAACATAAGGCCAATGAAATTATAAAAGAATCTGAGATACAGGCTCTTGAAATAGGAGAGAATGTGAAATTTTATCGCATAGGAAATGTGCTTCACCCAGCGACAGGCCCTTCACGAATAGATAGAAAAGCATTCAATATTGAAAGACAGAAAATACTTAAGAAGGTTGCAAAAGTACTTAAGTTCGATTAAGTCTTGGCGCAGCTAAGTTAGGCTTTTCCGTTGAGAAAGGCTTCAGCGAAGGCGAGGCCTTTAAAATCGCCAAGACTTCCTTAATTCCCCGATCTAATTGCGGATCAACCCCTTTTTCATAATCCTGAGGGCTAATTTCAACTTCAATATCAGGATCAACCCCATAATTTTCAATGGTCCACCCCACATCATAAAACCAGAAAGAAAACTCCGGTTGAGTTGTTGAACCCCCATCCACAAGACCATGGCGCAACCACATGCCAATAACGCCGCCCCAAGTTCGTTTTCCAATGAGTGGACCTAAGTTAAGCATTTTAAAGCTATGGGAAAAGATATCTCCATCCGACCCTGCATATTCATTGATAAGAGCAACCATAGTACCCATAGGAGATTCGGAAGGGTAAGGAATAGATCCATACCAGCGGGTTTGATCGTATCCCAAACGTTTACGGCTGAGTTTTTCGAGAAGGAGAGGAGAAATATTTCCTCCCCCATTATAGCGGACGTCCACGACAAGACCTTCACGATTTAGCTCTGCAAGGAATCCTCTGTGGAATTCAGAAAATCCTTGAATGCTCATGTCAGGAATATGAATATAACCAATACGACCCTTAGTTTTTTCATGAACATAGGCCCTGTTTTTTTCAACCCAATCTCGATAACGGGAGGGAATTTGTGTTCCAAGGGTTTTGACAAGCGCTTGTTTGGCTTTTCCTTTTCCAGATTTGACCAAAAGAGAAACCGTATTTTGGGCTTGATTCACAAGCAACATTTCAGGAGAGATTTCCTTGTCCAATTTTTGACCATTAATGGCGAGAACATAATCCCCTTCTTGAATGCCAAGCCCGGGTGACGTTAGAGGCGAAGTCTTAGAAGGTGACCATAAATCCCCTTTTGTAATGTTTGTGATTTTGTAAGCTTTTTGCGTTTTATCGTAAGTAAAATCTGCCCCTAAATTACCTATAGGATAGAAAGGAGGGGAGCGGAAATCGCCCCCAAAGACATAAGCATGAGATGTACCAAGTTCCCCATGCATTTCTGCGATAAGATCCGTAAGCTCACTTCTTGAGGCGACCCGGCTTAAAAGAGGGTGATAGCGCTTATAAATGCCATCCCAATTGATTTTGGACATGTCTTCTGTCCAGAAAAAATCCTTTTGTAATCGCCAAACCTCATCAAAAATTTGGGCCCATTCTTTAGGGGGCGTTACGGAAACTTTCACACGATTCAAATCAATCCATCCTCCTTTACGGTAGGAGGGATCATTCTCTTGAGGCTTTTCTCCCGCTTTAACAACCCGAAGCTTTTTAGAGCCATAATAACAAAGCCATTGATAATTTGCAGACAGGGTATAGGATCCCACTTTTGAAATAAGTGTTTCTTCTTTCAAAGCTGCAAAGTCATAGCACTTCAAATTACCGCGAGAAGAAGGATCTTCTCCATTGCTTTCAAGCATACTATGCAAAGGAAAAGAGAGATAAAGTGCTTTTCCGGGAAGGCCTCGAATGCTGGCGTAATCACCCGCTTCTACGGGAAACTCAAGAAGACGATCTTCAATACCCTTAAGGTCAATTGTAATAGATTTTGGAGCAGCTGATTTCTTTTCCTCTTTTTTCTGAGGCTTGTTTTCTTCTTCCTTCAGACGAGGAATAAATGGAGAGACAAGCGTATTATCAAGGAGAATAAGGTAAGGTTTTGTTCCCTTAGGAAAACCCATTTCGAATTGGAGGTTATCATAAACAGGGGCATAGGTGCGTCTTGAAAGAAAATAGAGGTATTTGCCTTCAGGGTCAAAACTTGGGGAAAAATCTTCGAGTAAAGGCTTTGTAATTACATGGGTTTTAAATCCTTTAATCTCACAAAGTTTAATAGCCCTTAACCGGTCATCAAGAGGATAATCGTAGGCAATCCATTTGCCATCGGGAGACCAATTTAAGCCTCTTATGTCGCCAAAATGACTTTTATCGACTTTCTGTATTTTTTCAGTTTTTAAATTGATATGGAAAAGCTCACAACGGTGATTTGCAACGACCACTTCATCTTGAGTCGGAGAGGGCTTTATGGAGAGAATACGTCCCAAATTCATTTTCTTTAAGACTTTTGGCTCTTTAAGAGACTGAAGATCGTGGATTTCAAGGCGATCTTCGCCTTCGCGATCACTCACAATCAAAAGACGCTTTTGGTCAAAAAGCCATGAGGAGGATTTATAACGTATACCATCCTGCTCGCCATATTGAAAAACAGGGCCCTCCCAATTACCAAAAGAAAAGGACCGTCCCCGAGTAACAATAGAAAGCTCGGAGCCGCTTTTGTTTAAAGTATAAGAAGAAAGATAGGTTGTGGGATCAACAAACTTTCTTGAACGCTGGGAAAATGAGGAGAAAAAATCAACTGCAATTTTACGAGGATTCTTGTCCTTTAAGGTAAAAGTATAAAGGTCGCCACCGGCTGTATAAACGAACGTGCCATCCTTATAATTAAGACCTCGAACAAAGAAATCTTCATGAGACGTGTGGCGTTTAAGATCTTCGCCTTCAGGTGTACAAGAGTACACATTTCCATGGCCTTGGTGATCACTAATAAAATAAACACGCCCCTCAATCCAAAGGGGACGCAAAGCATTCCCCTTAATATGAATTAATTTTTTAAAATCCCCTAATCCTGCTTTATCAATCCAAAGCTCCCCAGTCGTGCCACCTCGATACCGCTTCCAAGAAACGTACCCGTGGCCATGGCGTTGGATGACAGAGCCTTTGCCTTCAGAATCGTAGGCAATAAAGTTAGCTGGCCCACAGGGAATTTTTTCAGAAACTCCTGACTTTGGATCTATTTTATAAAGATTACGTGTTCGAAAAGGAAGATTTTTAGTCGTTGAATAGATGACCTCTCCCTGTGGTGTCCAACCAACAACAAGAGCCCCTTCAGCAATAAAGGTTAGTCTGCGGGCCTCTCCCCCTTCAGACGGCATAAGATAGACTTCCCCATGGCCCTCATGGGTACTTGTAAAAGCGATCCATTTTTCGTCGGGTGATAAAACGGGATCATTGGCTTCCCCTGTTCCCGCTGTGAGTCGTTCGGCCTTTCCCCCTGAAAGAGACACTTGCCATACATCGTCATCTGCGCAAAAAACAATGCGATCTTTCCCAACCGTAGGGTTGCGGTAATATCCTTCTCTTTTCATCTTATCCTCATAAATCCTGTAAACTCATTTTACAGAAATTTGAGAAAAAAGAAAGGGTTGAGGGAGGAAAACCATTTCAATGACGCCACCATTTGCCAAGCCATTCATCGAGCTTTTTGTAAATGTTTTTAAAATGGTGGCGTTTATCGGGATAGCGCTTATGAAGCCATAGAATTATTTTTCGAGCCCAGGGTTCATTTTTAAGGAGAATAAGTCCAAGAACAATAAAAATCCATCCCTGTAAAATAGGAAGAAAACCAGAAAGAACACCTACAACCAAAAATAAATAGCCAAAGATCTGCCGCAGAAGATAAAAGTTATATTTTTTCATATTTTCCTATTTTAGGAAGTTTTTGGGGAATAGGGAGATATCCGTAATTTCTTTTAAAGAATTTTCGGTGAGTTTCTTTGTTTCATCCTTCTGAGCCCCAAGAAAACGTTCGATGTGAACAATTGCCTCCTCAAGGATTTGTTTTCGAAAGTCAGCCTTTGTTTCTTCTTTTTCATTTTCCATGCGCTCAAACAGCGCTTTTTCCCGCTGCTTCATGAATTGGTCAAATTCACGCTCCTTTTCCTTTTTCAAGGTAAGGGCTTCTTCTTCAGCAAAGGCAATAATTTCAGCAGCTTGCTTTAAGGCCTCTTCATGTTTTTGTTTGTAGGCCTCGAGAAGGCTGAGGGCTTCACCTTGTAAGCGCTCTGCTTCCTCAAGCTGACGAGAGATCTTATTCCGATGTTCATCCAAAGATTGGGTTAGAAAGGCCCAAATTTTTTTCCCAAAGGCGAGGAGAAAAAGAACAAAAGCGATCAAAACCCAAAATTCAGGTGTTTTAAACATGTCTCCCATCCTTTTCGAAAGAGCCTACTTTCCCCGTCAATTTTAAGAAAATGGCATTGGCAACATCACGTGCTAAGGATTCTATTTCTTTGCCGCTTTCAAGACGCGACCGATAGAGCTCTTGTTCTGCAACATGGAGACGATCACTGAGTTTATCAAGAAAATCTTTTTGTTTATTGGCAATGGCTGCTGAAATTGTTATTGATGTGGACTTTAAATGTTGATGCGCTTTTTCTTTGGCTTGAACAAGAATCCCTTCATAGTCAGCACGAAGGTCTTCTGCTTGTTCTCGATAGGTACTGGCCTTATTAAGTTTTTCTTCAATGGACTCCTCCCGCACCTCAAGGATACGGGTGATTTTGGGAAGAATAACATAGGCTAAAATGAGATAAAGAGTCAAAAAGCAAATCCCAAGCCAAAAAAGCTGAGACGAGTAAGTTAAAGTGTTTAACTGAGGCATGCTCTTAGCTCCTAAACTCCCGCTTACTTGAAGAGAATTAAAAATGCGATAAGAAGGGCAAAAAGGGCTACAGCTTCGGTGAGAGCAAACCCTAAAATACCCACCGGAAAGATCTGCTCCCGCGCCGATGGATTTCGAGCAATAGAATTAATTAAAGAGGAAAAAATAAGCCCTATACCAAGTCCCACCCCTGCCAGGGCAAACATTGCAAGGCCTGCGCCTATCATACGTGCTGATTCAACTTCCATTTTAGTCTCCTTTTCTAATGTAAATGAATGGCATCATGTAAATAAATACACGTTAAAATTGTAAAAACATAGGCTTGTAAAACAGCAACCAAAATTTCAAAAGCAGTCAGAAGAATATTAATAGCAAGAGGGGCAATGCCAAAAACACCTAAAAGAACTGTAAAACTTGCAAAGACCTTTAACATGGTATGACCTGCCATCATATTAGCAAAGAGACGGATGGAAAGGCTTACAGGACGAGAGATATAGGAGAGAAGCTCAATAGGAACAATGAGAGGGAGCATATATACGGGCGCCCCTTGAGGGACAAAAAGGGAAAAATAATGAAAGCCATGACGTACAAAACCGACAATAGTCGCAATGCCAAAAGCGATGATGGCCAATCCAAAGGTCACAATAATTTGACTTGTGAAGGTAAAATTATAGGGAATCATTCCAATCAGATTGCCCATTAAAATAAACATAAAGAGGGTAAAAATAAATGGTAAATAAGGGCGTCCTTTAATGCCTATAGTTTCATCCATAATATTTTCAACAAATCTATAAACCATTTCAACCAAGGATTGCCAACGATTTGGAATGGTTTTAGAGCGATAAATTCCCGCCACTAAAAAAAAGGTTGTCGTCAGGACAGCCAAAAACATAAATAAAGAGGAGTTTGTGAAAGAGAGATCGACCCCCTTAAGATTGAGGGGAATAAGGGTATGGATTTCAAATTGGTGAAGTGGGTCAAACATGGGGATCCTTCTTATTATCCTTCAGCTCTTTATCCTTGAGACTTCGATACACATTCACCATACCAGCTACCGAGCCTAGAATAAAGAAGGAGATGAGTCCCCAAGGAGATATTTTAAAAATCCAATCAACAAGAAGACCTACCCCCACACCAATAAAAACACCCGCAACAAGGTCAGTGCCTATATTAAAGAACTTTGTTCCTAAATTGTAAGAGGATTTTTTTTGCTGTGGCTGAGAAGAGCTTTCTTTTTTAGCGTCTTGAATTTTTCTTTTTAAACGGTCCAATGCAGGATCATCAGACATAAGACCTCTCCTTTTTCTTTCAAACTATAAATCCCCAGGGATTCTGTCAAGGCTTGGGTCTATCTATTTTCCTTTCTTGAGACAGCGTGATAACTACAGATTCGTCTTATATCTGCATAGAGATCTTTAATTAATCTCAGAGCTTTAGATCCGGAGAAGGGCTGGAGTATGTTCTGCGAGGCAAATATAAATTCTGACGCAGCTCATATTAATTCTGCAGTAAAAGATGCTTACAGAGATTGTGGTCAATAAGTTTGGAAAGCACAATGCCATACGTGTGGTTTCCTGACAAAGCCCCTCATAGGCTCATAAAGAAGGCCTGTTTGGCATAATTTGTTAAAATATAGATATTTGGCCACATGCAGCTATTTCGCGTTTTAAGAGCCACGGAGGTCCAAATAAGTTGTAGAAATCGCTTAGAAGGCATCTTCCGGGAGGATGCGCACTTATGCACGATTGCAAAATTCCCAGTTGTGCCCATCGTGCTGTGCTTTGCGGCCACGAGCATTGAGAAAGCCTACCAACGGTTAGAACATTCAGGTTCTATGCTCATTTTCATTATGAGGCCACGAGAACATCTTTACGTGAGATGTATCTACTTCTTTCTCAGATTCCCATAAGCTGTATTGCTGTTGCATGTTGAGCCAACTTTCAGGGGTTGTATTAAAGGCTTTTGCTAGTTTTAGTGCCATCTCTACGCTAATTCCTGCATGACAATTAACGAGCATTGACAGTGTCTTTCTAGTGACCTGTAATCCTTTGGCTGCTTCAGTTATCGTTAAGTTTAAAGGCTCTAAATAGAGTTCTTTTAGTATCTCTCCGGGATGAGGTGGGGAATGCATCATCGTCATCTGTTCTCTCCTATTTTTAATGGTAGTCTATGTAATCTACGTCGTAAGCATGACCGTTTTCGAATCGAAAAATGAGTCTCCAATTTCCGCTTATGCTTACAGACCAAAATTCTTTTTTGTCTCCTTTTAAGGGATGAAGGCCTGACCCTGGAAAATCCATGTCCTTAATTTTTTCAGCTGTATGTAACTTTGCCAAGACAAGACGTAAGCGATTTAAATGACTCTGCTTAATTTTAGAGGTATCTCCTTTTTCGAAAAACATTCGAAGCTCTTTGTATTTAAACGTTTCTATCATGAAGGTCTCTTATTACATTTTCTACAATTGTAACCCGATACGTGTCGAGTGTCAATATGATTAATTTCCAAGAACTGGAAGAAGGGTTTTAAAACAAGAAAACCCATGCTATCTTATGGGTTATGCATATAGATTCAACCCTTACACAAATAGCAATCGTTGTTACCGCAGCTCTTGCCGGAGGCATTATTCTTGAAAGATTTAAGCAGCCAGCCATCCTGGGGTATATCTTAGCAGGTGTTTTCCTTGGCCCCTCCTGCTTAGGGTTCATTGAAAATAAAGAAGCCATTTATGATTTGGCTGATTTAGGCGTGTTAATGCTTCTTTTCGTTATAGGTATGGAATTAAGCCTCAGACCCTTTGTCAAAATTTGGACCGTTGCGGTGGGATGTGTCGCTTTACAGGTTGTGGGAGGGCTGGCAATTGCTTTTCCCTTGGCCCATTTTTTCCATTGGCCTCTCAATCTTACTCTTCTTCTTGCCTTTGTTTTTGCCCTCAGTAGTACGGCCGTGGCTGTCAAAATGCTCGATACAATTGGGGAGCTTAAAACGGGGACAGGACGTCTGACGATTGGTGTTCTCGTTGCGCAAGACCTGGCTATCGTTCCAATGATTCTTATTATTCGAGGGCTTCAACCAGGGGGTGAATTTAATCTAACAATTATGCTCCTTAAGATCCTGATTTCCTTGGGGCTTCTTGCTGTACTTGTATGGTATTTAAGTCGGAAAGAGCGTATTCGTCTTCCTTTTTTAACGCAAGTTGCAGGTCATGTGGACCTCACTCCTTTAATGGGGCTCGCCTTTTGTTTTGGAGCCTCAGCCATTGCAGGTCTTTCAGGACTTTCTGCGGCCTATGGAGCTTTTTTGGCAGGGCTGGTTATGGGAAACAGCCATGAACGACAAGTCTTCATTGAGAAAATGACCCCTATTTATAGTGTCTTGATGATGATTTTTTTCCTCTCTATAGGGCTGCTCCTTAATGTTAACTTTATTTGGGAAAATCTAGGAAAAGTCTTAATGATTCTTGTCTTCATTACCTTGGGAAAAACGGCTTTGAATATCAGTATTCTCCATCTTTTACGTCAGCCCTGGACCAAGTCTTTTCTTTCAGGGGTCGTTTTGGGGCAATTAGGGGAGTTTTCTTTTCTTTTAGCAACCGTTGGCGAGGAAGTTGGAATTGTGACCCAATATGGAACAAACCTTATTGTTTCTTTAACCGTTCTTTCGTTGGCTTTAAGCCCTATTTGGCTTGCAACGGCCAAAAGACTTCACGATATTGCTCCTAAGCGAGCGACGAGCTTCATGAAACTTGTAAACCTTCTCTTTGGCCGGGAATTTCTTTTTCTTCAGCGAATTTATAAAAAATGCAAACAGGGATTATCGCGTCGTGCCAACCTTCCAGATTGAATCTCAATTTCAAGGACCTGTCGGAGGAGTAGATGAAGCAGGAAGAGGTCCTTGGGCAGGGCCAGTCGTTGCCGCCGTTGCGGTTTTCTTAAAGCCCCCCCCACAAAGGTTTGAAGATGCGATACAAGATTCAAAAAAACTTTCTAAAACAAAACGAGAGAGTATTTTTAAAAGTCTTCATGAATTAGAAAATTTTGCTTTTGGCATTGGAAAAGCTTCCGTTGCTGAGATAGATCTCCATAATATTTTGCAGGCCACATTTTTAGCTATGCGGCGTGCTGTGGGGAGTTTACCCTTTTCTCCACAAACTTTACTCATTGATGGAAAATTTATTCCAACCTTTGATGGGATTGAGACTCATCCCGTCATTAGGGGTGATGAAAAAAGTCTTTCTATTGCCGCAGCTTCTATCTTCGCAAAAGTGACCCGTGATCAAGATATGGAAGAATTAGCTTTAGAATGCCCTCATTATGGCTGGGAACGCAATGCCGGCTATGGAACTGCAGAGCACCAGGAATCCTTAAGAAATTATGGAGTCACACTCCATCACCGCAAAAGTTTTGCCCCTATTCGCGCCCTTTTAAACCCGCGCTAATGATTTTTTTCATAACTGTGGGAAGCGCTTGCTTCTTTAAATCATGAGGATGAACCCATACCCCCTCCCCTTCCATAGGCTTGTCCATATAGCAAAGTGCTACTTTCAAATGAAAGTGAGTGAAAGTGTGTTTTACAATTAATTTTTCTCTTACATTTTCTTCTTCTGTCCAAGGCGTAGAGGGAACTTCCATCATACCACCCAAAAGGCCTTGCAAAGGGCGCTTTCTTAACCAAATTGCTCCATCTTTACGTTGAATTATAAAGGCAGTGGTATAGCGGGTGGGCAACTTCTTTTTGACCGGCTTATTTGGAAAAGACTCAGGCTTTCCCATTTTATAGCCCTTACAAGTCTTTTGAAGAGGGCAACTTTCACAAGAGGGATTTTTAGGCCGACAAATGAGAGCTCCAAGTTCCATCAAAGCTTCGGTAAAATCTCCGCAGCGCGTCTCAGGAAGAAGTTTTAAGAGGTTAGTGCGCACGGGTTCATAAGGACTCATACTGTCAAGCCCGTAATAGCGAGATAAGACCCGAATAACGTTGCCATCAACAGCGGCTGCTTTTTTATTAAAGGCAATAGAAGCAATAGCAGCAGCCGTATAAGGGCCAATTCCAGGCAGTTTTATAAGTTCATGCTCTTCTTGAGGAAAGGATTCTGCCAAATGGTGAGCGCATTTATGAAGATTTCGTGCTCTGGAATAGTAACCTAACCCTTGCCATTCAATAAGGACTTCATCTAGGGAGGCGGAGGCTAGATTTTGAATTTCAGGCCACTTTTGAGTAAATCTATTAAAATAGGGAATAACTGTTACAACAGTTGTCTGCTGTAACATAACCTCACTTAACCACGTATAGTAGGGATTTTTCTCCTGAATCCGCCAAGGGAGTCTTCGTTGAGAACAGTCATACCAGGTGAGGAGTTTTTCTGAGAACACTTTTCAAATCTTTAGAAAGTTCGTATTCTTAATCTTATGAAACATACTAGCAAGTTTGGACCATCACGCCTAGGCTTTTTTACGCAAAGGCTTGTAAAGCCAGTATTTAAAAGCCGTGGTTTAATGGAAGGGAAGATTATCTCTCATTGGCCGCAAATTGTGGGGGAAAAGTTTGCCCATATGTCCTTTGCTGAAAAAATAACATTTCCAAAAGGGAAACGATCAGAAGGAACCCTTCATTTAAATGTAACTTCTTCAGGCGCTCTTTTGTTTCAGTATGCTCAAGACTTGATTTTAGAGAGAGTAAATATATTTTTTGGTTATAAGGCTCTTTCAAAGTTAAGAATGATTCATGGCTTAACGCTTCAGGGAGAAGCAAAAATGCCTCCTCCTCCCAAAAATCTTACGGGAGAAGAGAAGGCTTGGCTTGAAAAACAAATAGAAGGGGTAGAGGATATTGAACTTCGAACTTATCTTCAAAAACTAGGAGAGGCCGTTTGCCGGTAAGAAGGGCTTATTTTGGGGACGCTTTATAGTCATCGAATTGACTTTCGATAAGCCACTCTGCAAACCTCATGTCAAACCTCCTTGGCTCTTCTCTAGAGGAATAAAAATAGACCTTCTTTAAGGCATCGAGATATTCATCAACAGAAACTTTAATTTCTTTTTCTTCTATTAAAGCTAAAATTTGCTTCGAACAATCGAGCATGAGGTCTGGATGATCCATACGCGACCGTTTCCGGATTCTTCCATGGAGCTCTGGTGAATACCCGTCATTCCGTGTAGAAGAAGCGCTCATAAGATCAATGATGGAGCATTCTAATGCTTCGGCGATAGCTTGAAGGGATTGAGCACTTGGTTTTTTGATTCGGCCTTTCAAAATATTTCTAACTGAATGAATGCTTAAGCCAGCGCGTCTTTCTAACTCTGCAATGGAAAGATTTTTTGCTTCCATGCGTTCGATGATTTTCTCTTTTAATGCTGATGTCATAAAACCTTATACCTAATTTAATTTCCTGAATCTTAGTATAAAATGATATTTTTGGTAAGCCTAAAATTAAATTCACTAAAAA
>JAKFXB010000131.1 GCA_021731585.1 Alphaproteobacteria bacterium | reverse complement strand
TAATATTGTTGTTTTATCTTTGCAGCAATTAATGGCATTACATAAAGATTTCAAAGATCTTTTGCTTTTTATAAGCCTTATTGATTCTCAAAATATTCCTAGGGATTTATTAAACTCCTATAAAGATCAAACAATTGTAGACAATTTTATTCACCATTTAAAAAAGTATTCTCTGATTACACATGAGTCTTCTCCCTCTTTAACTCCTACCTTTTCTATCCATCGCAGTACTCAAGCTATTAGCTTAAATTACCTTACTTCAATCCTAGAGTTAGAAAGAAATAAAAACTTAACGTCTTTGATAGTATATGCATTGAAGGAGTATATAAATAAAGAATCCGATAAAAAGGATTTTTCCGAAAAAAAATTTCTCGTAAATCATTGTGAAAAATGTTTGGGTCATAAAAAGTTACTTTCAACGTTGGATGAAGGAATACTCAGTGGAGAATTGGGGCATCTCTATTACTGTTTATCAGATCAAAAAAATGCCAAAAAATTTCTTGAAAAAAGTCTTGTATTTTTAAATAAAGAAGAAAAAAATTACAATAATCCCTTGGCTAAAATATTATCTTATTTAGGAATTTATTTTTGGGGTATAGGAGAGTTTGACGAAGCTCAAAAATTCCTTGAAAAAAGCCTTAGAATTTATAAAAAGTTTGCAAAAAAAGATTACGAGGGACTTTCTCTATCCTACAGATACTTAGGGATGCTATATACTGATCAAGGGCATTATGAAAGAGCTCAAGAAGCGTATGAAGAAAGCATTAAGATATTAAAAAAGCATGTTCCCAATAATAACTTAATGCTAGCTTCTGCGTTATCTAATTTAGGCCGTGTATATTTGCATTTAGGGTTTTATAAAAAAGCTAAAACAAGCATCGAAGAAAGTTCTGCCATTTATAATAAACTCTTTAATAGAGCCCATATTAATATGAGCGATAGCTTAACAGCTTTGGGGTATCTTTATTCATGCCTAGGGGAATTTGAGAAAACTAAAAATTTACTAGAGGAAGTTTTTACCATCTACAAAGAAAATTATCCAAAAGATAGCCGTCATATAGCTTGGGCTTTACGAAATTTAGGTACTGCTTATAATGAGTTAGGAAACTGTCAAATGGCTAAAAAGCTTCTTGAACAAAGTTTCAAGACATTTAAGGCCCTTCTTGGCAGCGATAATATCAAGACAAAATGGACACTTTTTTGTCTAGGGGAGGCTTATAGAGATGCGGGCGATACAAAAAAAGCAAAAGATGCGTTTAAAGAATGTCTTAAAGCTTATGAAATGCACTATGGGAAAGAACATCTTCAAACAGCTCTCATTTTGAGAGCTTTAGGAAAAACTTACCTTCTTGAAGATAATTTAGAAATATCTGAAAAATTTCTTCAAAGGGCTTTGAATATATATCAGAAAAAAAATCATCCTCATATCTATGCAACTTTAGAAGATTTATCTGAACTGTATACGAAAAAATCTAAACAAATAGGAAGTAATCAAGAGGCTCAATTTTTTGAAAAAAAGGCTATTAATTGTTTAAAACAAGCGCTGCAAATCGTAAAAACTCACTTCCCGGAGGATTCTCCTCATATTACAAGAATTCAATCTAAACTTGAAAATTTAACTTTATGAAAGAACAGTAACCAGACTCTTCAGAATCCTGAGACGGTGCAAGAGATAACTCCTTCTTCCATCAAAACAATAATTTATGCTACCATCGTTTCTTAAAAAGGGAGGAAAACATGAACATCCAATTCATTGGAGGGACGGGGACGGTTACGGGGTCCAAATATTTACTCAATGCAGAGGGGCAGAAAATCCTTGTGGATTGTGGTCTCTTTCAGGGCTTGAAGGAACTTCGACTCCGCAACTGGGCATCTCTCCCCTTGAATCCCGCAGAAATAAAGTGTCTTCTCCTCACCCATGCCCACATTGATCATACGGGCTATGTCCCTCTTCTTGTTAAGAATGGATTTCGGGGAAAAATCTATTGCAGCCATGGCACGTGGGAGCTTTGCAAGATTCTTTTGCCTGATAGTGGTTATTTACAAGAAGAAGACGCCAACTTTGTCAATCGCCATGGGTTTTCAAAACATAAACCTGCCTTGCCTTTGTATACGCTTAAGGAGGCAGAAGAATCCTTAAAATACTTCCATCCGTTGGATTTTGATGCGCCTTGCGAATTAGCAAAAGATCTTAGCTTTACCCTCTTTCCTGCAGGACACATCCTTGGGGCATCTATGATTCAAGTGAAAGATAAGGAGCGAGCTCTCCTTTTTACAGGAGATTTAGGACGGCCTAACGATCTAATTATGAAGCCCCCGCGGGCAGTTGAGCAAACGGATTACCTTGTTTTGGAATCAACTTATGGGGATCGGGTCCATGGTGCTGAAGATCCTAAGGATGAAATTGCAAAAGTTATCAATCGAACAGCCGCAAGGGGAGGGGTTACCATTGTTCCTTCCTTTGCGGTGGGAAGAGCCCAAGCCGTTTTATATATTATTGATCAGCTTAAACATGAGAAGAAAATTCCGGACATTCCCGTTTATTTAGATAGCCCCATGGCCCGAGATGCTACCGATCTCTATTGTGCTTTTGGTGATGAGCACCGTTTATCAACAAAGGAATGCACATTAATGTGTCGTGTGGCCAAGATTATCAATACCCAAGATGAATCTAAGGCTCTTGATGAAAAACAAATTCCAAAGATTATTGTGACAGCGAGTGGCATGGCTACCGGCGGACGGGTTGTTCACCATTTGAAGGCTTTTGTTTCCGATCCAAGGAACACAGTACTTTTTGTGGGATATCAGGCAGCGGGAACGCGCGGGGAAGCTATGGTGAACGGTGTGGAGCGCATCAAAATGCATGGAGAAATGTTCCCCGTGCGTGCTGAAATTGTGAAACAAGACTCCCTTTCGGCCCATGCGGATTCAGAGGAAATTATGGTCTGGCTTAAGAATTTCAAACACCCTCCTAAAGAAGTCTTCTTAACCCACGGAGAGCCGGCCCAAGCTGAGGCTCTTCGATCAAAAATAATAGAAATATTAAAATGGAAATGCAGCATTCCCCAATACTTGGAACGGGTCGATCTCAAATGAAAAAAAGCAAGGATAGGGGGATTTCCCTTACCTCGGTGACATCCTTGAATCTGCAGGCAAGGAAGTTGGGAATTGATACGCGTAATCACTTGGTGGCCTTCATTAGTGGAGAGTGCTGCATCTGTAAGTCAGCAGGTTTTCGCTCGGAAGCGCGTATTCACATTGAAAATGGGGGCGAGCCCATTATTGCCACCCTCTACGTGACTTCTGCCTCTTGGCTGAAACCGGGCGAAATTGGCCTGTCTGACAGTGCGTGGGAAAAACTAAAGCCTAAGGAAGGGCAAAGTTTAGTTGCCACCTTAGCTGAAACTCTTGATTCATTTGCTTCTGTGCGCGCAAAACTGCATGGGAAGACTCTGACAGAAATAGAATTTAATGCCATTGTTCAAGATATGAGCCAAGGAAAATATTCAGACATTCAAATGTCGGCCTTTGTAGCGGCGTCAGCAGATTTGAGTCAAAAAGAAACTACCTATCTTACAAAAGCGATGACCGCCTCTGGACGCGTTTTAAAGTGGTCTTGCTTCCCTATAGTTGATAAACACTGCGTGGGAGGACTCTCAGGCAATCGGACAACGATGATCCTTGTGCCTATTATCGCGGCCTTTGGATTGACCATTCCTAAAACTTCCTCTCGGGCCATTACTTCACCTGCAGGGACAGCAGA
This sequence comes from Alphaproteobacteria bacterium, assembly GCA_021731585.1. Classification (GTDB taxonomy): domain Bacteria; phylum Pseudomonadota; class Alphaproteobacteria; order UBA9655; family UBA9655; genus UBA9655. The sequence continues at coordinate 25,713 of JAKFXB010000131.1, read as the reverse complement.
CACCATGGAAGTTTTTGCACCCGTCGCTCTGACATTAGAACAAATGAGGACGGTCGTTGATAAGGAAGGAGGTTGTATCATTTTAGGGGGGGCCGTTGATTTGAGTCCTGTGGACGATGAACTTGTTCAAATTGAAAGAGCTTTAGATTTAGATAGCCATAGTCAATTGATCGCTTCCGTTCTTTCCAAAAAAATGGCGGCGGGCTCAACTCACGTTTTGATTGATATTCCCGTGGGGCCTACTGCTAAAATACGTTCAAAAGAAGAAGCAGATGCACTGCAAACTCTTTTCATGGCGGTTGCTAAGGAAGTTGGTTTAGCTCTTGAAGTTGTTCAAACTGATGGCACTCAGCCGATTGGGCGCGGCATTGGCCCGACTCTTGAAGCGCGGGATGTTTTATCCGTTTTAAAATGTGAGAAAGGGGCACCTCAAGATTTAAGAGACCGGGCTTTGTTTCTCGCAGGAAAGCTTTTGGAGCTTTGCGGTGGAGTTCCTCCAGAGCAGGGGTTTGTAGAAGCTCAACGTATTTTAGAGGATGGCAGAGCCCTTAAAAAATTTCAAGCTATTTGCAGAGCACAGGGAGGCTATCATGAGCCTATTCTTGGAGCCTTTAAGCACGAGATTTTTGCGCCAGAAGGAGGAGCCGTTTTGTCCATAGATAATCGCCGTTTGGCCCGCATTGCTAAGCTTGCGGGCGCGCCCGATTCTCCCAAAGCTGGAGTGGATCTTCACGTTTCCTTAAATGCCTTTGTAGACAAGGGAGAGCTTCTTTTCACGATTTATGCTGAATCTCCTGGTGAATTAAGCTATGCATTGCATTATTTTCATTCGCACCATGACATTATTTTGATTGGATAAATATGTGAGCCAGCCAATTCTCTTTAATTTTCCAAAAGTTTTACCTCTTGGACAGCATCTTCAAGAAAAATTAAACGCAGAGGAGGGGCGTTTTATTTTGCATCCCTTTCCTGATGGAGAGAGTTACCTTCGCATCGAAAGTAATGTCAAGGGTAGAGAGATCCTTATTAATGCATCTCTATTTCACCCTAATTCTTGGATTTTAGACCTTCTCTTTCTGGTGGATACCTTGCGTGCCTTAGGAGCAAAGCGCATCAGGCTTATCGCGCCGTATCTTTCCTATATGCGCCAAGATAAAGTCTTTCAAAACGGGGAAGCGTTAACTTCAAAAACCTTTTCTCACTTACTTTCAGCTTACTTTGATGCTTTGGTAACGGTCGATCCCCACCTTCATCGTTATCACTGTTTGAGTGAGATTTATACCATTCCCACAACTGTATTGCAGGCTGCCCCCCTCATTTCAAAGTGGATTCATGAAAATGTTGAGAATCCTTTTCTGATCGGGCCTGATGAGGAAAGCCGCCAATGGGTTCAACAGGTGGCGGGGGATCTCCCTTTCATTGTGCTTAAGAAGGAGCGTAATTCTCAAGGTCATGTCAATATTACCTGGCCTTCCTTTGAGGGAGCAGAAGGCAAAACTCCTGTTTTTGTGGATGATATCATTTCTTCCGGAGGCACTATGCTTCTGGCCATAGAGCAAGCCAAAGCTCAGGGATTAAAACCCCCCGTGATTGTGACCATTCACCCTATCTTTGCAAACGATTCCTACAAAAAGCTGCAAGCTGCAGGTATTTTAAAGATTGTGACCTGTAATTCCATTTCCCATCCGTCAAATGAGATTGATTTAGTACCGTTGATTGTATCAGCTCTTAGCGCTTGACCTTCTAAATTTCCTATGCTTTGCTCAAAATGCCTCAGAGAGGGGCGTTAACTTTTTATAAAAGGAGATTTGCTATGATTAACTTATTACGACTTCGACTTACGAGCTTGGAATTAAAACGACATTATTTTTCACAAGCTATGTATAAGGATTATAAACAATGGATATCAAGACACCCTTCAAAATCGTAAGTTTCATCGTCGTCACAACCTTTTTCTCATCTTTTCTTGTCGCTGCAACTCCCCCCCTTCAAACCATCGCTATAACGCAAATCGCAGACCACCCTGCTGCCAATGCGGTGCGTGAAGGTGTCCTCAAAGCCTTAAAGGATCATGGGATTGAAGAAGGCTCTCAGTATAGAATTATTTATGAAAATGCCCAAGGTAATCCTGTGATTGCCGCACAAATTGCGCAAAAATTTGTGGCCGCCAAGTCTTCCATTCTCGTTCCCATTACTACAACGTCGACTCAAACGATGGTTAAAGCCGATTCAACCCACGGCCTGCCCATGGTTTTTGCTGCTGTAACCGACCCCATCGCCGCAGGGGTTGTGGCTTCTCTTGCTCATCCAGGAGGCTATATTACTGGGGTTACGGATGCAGCGCCCATTGAGGAACAATTCAAACTTTTTAAGAAAATTCTTCCTCAATTGCAAACTTTAGGAGTTATTTACAATCCTGGTGATAACAGCTCTGCAACGCCTTTGAAGCAGGCGCGAGAGATGGCAAAAAAGCTTGGTATCACTTTGGTTGAAGCAACGGCCTTGAAAACCGGCAAACGTGAGAGCGTTTCGTGGGTTCGAATCCCACCCCATCCGCCATTTTTTTGATATTCCCATCAAGAACTTTCTCCTCTGCGGGACACTCATGGGACATTAAGAGACAACAGATGAGCATAATGTGAGCTCCTGCGCACATAGGTCTTTGCACCAAAAGAAGAGTGCTTTTCTTTAATACTCTCTCCAAAATGTCCCACAATTGTCCCATTTTGCAAAACATGCCGAATTTTTGGCTTGTTTTTCCTATGAAATTTTAAAAATTAAACCGGTCTCTCGCCCGACTCTTGCTGTTTTGCATGCTTCGTTATAGACTCTCCTCACTCACTATGGGAGATTACATGGCGACAATCGAAACTCGACGCAATACAGATGGGACAACCGGGTATCGAGCGAAGGTCCGACTCAAAGGGTTTCCCTCCGAATCAGCCACCTTTGAGCGTAAAACAGATGCAAAGGAATGGGCAAAGCAAACTGAAGCCAGCATGCGGCAAGGTAGGCATTTTAAAACTGCTGAGGCCAAGAAACATACGGTTGGCGAGCTTATCGATCGATATCTTCGCGAGATTGAAAAGAAAAACCCGAAACGCTTTGTAGATGTCAAACCATTGTTGGGGTGGTGGAAAGGAGAAATCGGCGTCTATCTTCTTTCAGATGCGTCCCGCGCCCTTATCGTTGAACAACGGGATAAGCTCCTCAACACAAAGGGTCGCAATGTGGAAAGGCGCAGCAACTCTACTGTTAATCGTTATATGACAGCTCTAGGAAATGCTTTCACTGTTGCCACAAATGAGTGGGAGTGGATGGAGGAGAATCCTATGAGGAAGATCTCCAAATTATCAGAACCTCGAGGGCGGGTGCGCTTCTTAGACGATGAGGAGCGTGAGCGGCTTCTGGAAGCTTGTAAAGCTTCAGCTAGCCCTTACCTTCATACACTTGTTGTATTGGCCTTAAGTACAGGTGCAAGGCATGGGGAGCTCATTAACTTACACTGGAGTGACATTGATTGGCAGCGCCGCGTCATCACTCTGCATGATACAAAGAACAAAGAAAGACGACTCCTGCCTCTCGCTCATTATGCGCTACAACTCATGGAAGAGCATAACAAGGCCAGGAATATAGCTTCTGATTGGATTTTTCCTTCTCCCTCTCATCCAATAAAGCTTTGGGACAGTCGCTCGGCCTGGCTGTCCGCTCTGAAAAAGGCTGATATTCAAGATTTTTGTTTCCACGACTTGCGTCATAGTTGCGCCAGTTATCTGGCAATGAATGGGGCCTCACTTGCCGAGATTGCTGAGGTATTGGGTCACAAAACCCTTCAAATGGTGAAACGTTACGCCCATCTTAGCGAAGCTCATACAGCCAAAGTTGTCCAAAGCATGAACGAAAGGATCTTTGGATGAGAAGAGCAACGTTTGCACAGAAAATACATGAGCAGAATGTTGATTTTTTCAAAAATTGGTTATGTGAAACGACTCCCATAAATGTTCGAGGAGGGTTGGATGATATACTTTCCAACAGCATTCCGTTTTATTCATTGAAGGAATTACAATTAAGACACTCAGGAAGTAAGCTGGCGGACTCAATTAGCTTTGAGGATGGCGTTGTCATTCGAGATGGTATCGTCACACTTATATCAAATGACAATCCTGATATATTGGAAGCTTCTATCAGATCTCGTCCTCAATTTGTAAAACTGATTTATCAATCCGTGTCATGTTTTCCGACCGCCCTCTATGAGGCCTACAAGGAAATCACGGGGGAGAATTTAATATTGGATGATCTTTCTGAGATCAGAGAATTTTACGAACACTGCTCTCAAATTGATTTATGGACCGCTCAAGAATTCTGTACCTATATCAGTCATTGTAGTCCGGAAGCTTTGGATTTCATGTCAGAGCATCCCGAAATAGACTTCATGTCAGAAGACACAAAAGCCCAGCAGATCATCGTAAGACAATTAGGAGACCTGCTTCCTGGGCGGCTTTCTCGCCTCCTTTTAAGGCCAGATCTCTACGAGAAGAACTTAGCTTTCCTGAAAGCGGCTATTCTTGGAGGGGCCTTTGAGATTACTCTTCTTGATCGTGACAATTGGGAGAAAAGCTCCCTCAATCCTAAGAAGGGGATGGAATGGGCACAGAAAAAAGGGATTGAGTATCATCCTGTGCTTGATGAACTTCTCCTGGATTCCCCTGCAACTCCTACGGTCTCTTCAGGGTATACCACTCCCTACTTAGAGATGATGCTAGAGGTTATAAGGGAGCTGGAGATTTCGAGAGAAAATCAGGAAAAAAAAGAGGCCATAGCCGCTATATTTGCAAAAAAACTCATTGATCATAAACTCACTCCCCCCAGCCAAAAACTAGCCGATGCTATGGCGACCTTAGTGCGCTTGCCTGAATCGCAACAAGGACGAGCCAAACGTAAGGGGTGACCCCATCGGAACTCATTGATTTATATCCTTTTGAATTTAAAAACATTTTTGAAGGGAGAATGGGTTTCCCCCTTTTGCCTCGACCCCTATTCATATTTCTTTTCTCTCAAAATTGATTCTTACTCCAAGTAGCCAGCAATAGGGCTGCGTTTTAAAATACAAAGGAGAACTCAATATGAGCGTTCAGCATCAACACCACCAAACTTCCTTAAGCGTAGACGATTTTGTCACCATCAGGCAACTCACCACGAGTAACCCGGCCTTCACAGAAGGAGGGATTCGAGCCCTTATTTTTCGTTCAAAAAGCAATGGATTCGACAGTTGTATTCGTCGGATAGGGCGAAAGATCCTCATTTCCAAAAGCGCCTTTTCTCAGTGGATTGAAATCCAAAATGAAGGAGGGAAGTCATAATGAACTGGAAAAAAGAAAAGCCCCTCCGTGGTGAGAAGGGGCTTATTAAGCTTTCGTATTTTATTTCTAACATTGTTACCCATACTGATCAACTGATTTGTCGCCCCATTTGTGGTCGCTCAAAAAGGCGTATCCGTATTAGGTCTAAGGAGGAGTTCAAATGATGCCTCTCGATATTGACTGGATCGCAAACCAGCTCGGTAAAGCAACTCGCACTCAAGGCGGTTGGTCATGCCTTTGTCCTGTCCATGATGATCATAAGCCCAGTCTCTCTTTATCCTTAAACAAGGAAGGAATATTATTAGCTCATTGTTATGCGGGGTGTTCCTTTCCCGACATTCTATCTGCCTTACGTAGCAGAGGATTGTCGGAAAAGAGAGATTTACTTCAGCAAAGAGACAGACTCACTCAAGCATCACAATCACCGAAAGATCCGAATAAGATGGCCTTGAGGATCTGGCACGAATCTGTTCGCACAGAGGGCACAATCGTGGAGACATATTTGAGATCACGGGGGATTCAAGGGGCTATCCCCTCAACTCTTAAGTTTCATCCGAGTCTTTTTCATAACTCCAGGACATATCATCCTGCCATGGTGGCTGCCGTTACCCTATGGCCAAGCAAAACTGTTGCTGGTGTACATAGGACATACCTTACGGGTGATGGAACGGATAAAGCCATTCTATCGCCAAATAAGATGATGTTGGGCCTTATAAAGGGGGGAGCCATAAGGCTTTCCTCTCCAGGGTCAAAGTTGATCTTAGCAGAGGGTATCGAAACGGCATTGAGTTGTTTCTATGCAACCAATATTGCCACTTGGTCCTGTCTTTCCACATCAGGGATGATGGACATTGTTGTGCCTCCTCTCGAGATTACCCAAGAAATCATCATCTGTGCTGATGGAGATGGTGCAGGGCAAAATGCTGCAGATAAATTAGCGACAAGATTGCATAGAGCTGGGTATGGCGTCCGTATGGCACCATCTCCTCAAGGTCAAGATTTCAACGATGTTTTAAGGAGAGACGCATGAGTATTGAAGCCGTGAAGAGCAGAATCGATTGGGCAAAACCATATGTAGTTCCACAGACGGAACAAACAAGGCCTCCCTTGCGTTCTTTGAATGTGAGAGAACTCTTGGAATTAGAAATCCCTCCACGTGAGATGATCCTGAATCCCATTTTGCCTGCGCAAGGTCTGGTGATGCTCTACGCTCCCCGTGGGATTGGTAAGACCCACGTTGCCCTATGGATGGCCTATACGATTGCTTGTGGAGATACGATGTTTAATAACAAATGGCAGTGTGAGAAACCTTATAATGTATTGTTCGTAGATGGAGAAATGCCCGCCAACACCTTGCAAGAGAGATTATCCAGTATCGTTGCCAGCTCAGAAAAAGAATTAGCAGATGTAAATAACTTAAAAATTATCACGCCGGACTATCAAGAGTTAGGGATTCCTGACCTATCCACTCTTTCAGGGCAAGAATGGCTTGAACCTCATCTCAAAGGAATTAATCTGCTGATTTTAGATAACCTCTCTTCCTTGTGCAGGAGTGGCAGAGAGAACGAATCTGAGAGTTGGAATCCCTTGCAGGACTGGTTGTTGAAGCTGCGAAAAAAAGGTATTTCTGTTCTTTTTGTTCATCACGCAGGCAAAGGAGGAAATCAGCGAGGGACATCTAAGAAGGAAGATATTTTGGATACAGTCATTGTTCTTCGTAAGCCAAATGATTATGACCAAAGAGAAGGGGCACGCTTTGAAGTTCATTATGAAAAGGCACGTGGTTTTTATGGAGAGGAGGCAAGCCCCTTTGAAGCTTGGTTAAAGGGGGACCACGGGGAAATGACTTGGCAGGTCCAGGAAATAGAAGATATTCAATTAAACAACATCATAGACCTTCATAAAGACGGCTTGAAACAAAGGGAAATAGCTCAAGAACTCGGAGTTGGTCTCGGCACTGTTAACAGGGGGATCAAACGCGCCAAAGAGGAGGGCAAGGTTAAATGATATCTCCATCTCCTTCATTTTCTTCTCCTTCATCCTCTGTTCCACCGTTCCACTCTCTAGGGAATGGAACAGTGGAACAAGATCAAGCCATGCGGAACACCCAGTGGAACACTGTTGGAACAAGCTCTCTAAAAGTCTTGGCAAACAAGGTTTTGGAGCGGAACAAAGACCGGAATAAATCTGGAACAGAGGCCTTAAAATCTGTTCCACTTTCTGATCAAACTGTTCCATTGCGTGGAACAAATTCTGGAGCTGATGATGCCACTCAGTATGATGCTCTTTCTTATGAGTTCGAAGAGCGACTTGCCATTGCCGAATATGATGGGCAGCAAACTCCACTCCAAGCCCAGCGTATTGCCTATCTGGATGCTTTTATAAGTGTTTTAGTCGCCCTTCCTCAAGAATCTTATGAGAACTCCCATGGAGAGGATTGATTGGATGCTCGAATTACGGCTGCCAAAGAATGGCTCCAGGCTCAAAACCTATTTCAGCCGAAATAAACTTATGAATGAAATCATTAATGGCAAGATGACTAAGTGTTTCATGTTTCATTCCCTAGGGTGTGAAACATGAAACAAAAAGAAAATCGTGAAACAGGGGATGAAATACGGATGAAACAAACTCTCTGGAGGCCTTTGCTTTCCTAGCCTCTTGTAAACAAAAGGCTTATTGAGTGTTTCATGGGGTGTCAGTGTGTGAAACAAGAACCTTATTTCTTCTCAATCAAAAATAACCAGGAAATTAACTAGGAAGTCTTGGCTCCTTTATTGCATCCTCTAAATTGCTTGGTATGAGGATTGAACAACTTTTATCATTGGAAGAAGGAAAGATTTTGGAGTTTAAAGAAAACTCTAAGAGCTCCCCATACTACTCTTTTCTAAATAAATCATCCAAAGTTACAACAGCATCCACCATATCCTCCGAGTAAATGGTTTTTTTAAGTCCATTGACGGAGATTAAGGCGAGGAAAAGCTGCTTATTTGTTTCCGTCTTTGCCTTAAAAACAGTCATTTTGCGTTTTAAGATTTCAGCCTCTTGCTTATTAATAATATAAGGATTTTCTGTATATTTCATTTCACAGATGGTAATCGCATCATCTTCTCGATCAAACAACAAGTCGATCTGGGCTCCCTGATCCTGTGTTCCCTTTCTTGGAAAATATCGCCATGTGTTAGGAATGGCAGTGGGGCTCATCTTAAGGGCGTGGCTAATTTGAGGAAGGTGTTTGTAACAAACGGATTCAAATGTATACCCTGCCCAACTATGCCATGCAGGTGAATTTTGCTGCTTTTCCCAGTAGCCCTTCATATGCCCTTTTGAAAGGAGCGTCGACCTTATAGGCTCAATCCAATCCAGATAAAATAGAACGTATTCATCCACGACTTTGTAATAAATCCCTCGCTTCTTATGAAAGTGGGATTTAAAGCTCATGATAAAGCTCGAATCCTGCAGATCTTTTAACCGTTTCAATCCTGTACTTCCTTGGAGAGTCTTGCCAAAGTGCTTTAAAATCTCATCTTGTAAGATGCCATAGCGGCAACGGGCGATCAAACGGATCATGTCGATATAGATCCCTGAATCCTCGTAAAGGGCAGAAAATAAGTTATCAAACTCATTAGCAAGGAAGCTTTTGCTTTGGAAGGCTAAGATCTCGATATTCTGAGCCGCCGATCGTCCACGTTCAATTTTTGAGAGATAATAAGGGATTCCACCCATAATCATATAAATCTGAAGGATTTGTTCATAATTTAATTTGGCACCAAGGGAATCTAAAAAGAGCTTTGTTTCCCTTAAATCAAAGGGTTCTAAATAAATGTTACGGGTGAGTCGATTATGAAGCCCCCCTTTGTTATTTACAATTTTTTCAAGGATCCATGACGCTGAGGAACCACAGATAACGAGTTTAATTCGTTTATCTTGTGACCAATGTTGATTCCAATAGTATTCGAGGGTTTGGAGCAGGCGCGAGTTTCTTGTTGCCATCCAGGGAAATTCATCAAAAAAGAGAATGATCTTTTTGTTTTTTCGAACTGTTTTAAAAGCTTCTGTGAGAATTTCAAATGTGGAGTCCCAGGTTTTGGCTTCCTTTAACGTCGCCCCATGATAGAAAGCCCTCCCCATTTCTTTTGTAAAATGGCGAATTTGTTCTTCTAAAGGTCCGTCTTTAACACCTGTAACATTCAAGAATAGACACTTTTTATTTTCAAAAAAACTTCGAATCAGAAAAGTTTTCCCTACCCGTCGTCTGCCATAAATGGCGAGGAATTCAGGGACATTCGAAGAAAACATCTCATTTAAAATATCGATTTCTTTTTTTCGGCCAATAAGAGGCATAGGGTTTATTTTCCTTGTTCTTCACTTTTGATTTATATTCCAAAACGAAGGACAATTCAACATATTTCGCATGTTCTTCATTTTTAAACCTTTCTTGAAAACGAAGAACAATTTTTTATTTTGACGCTATCCCTTGAAAAGACTATGTTTTCTTAATAAGAATGCTGGGCGCATGATAATTTTTTAAAATTATTGTTGACGACTTCTTCCGTTTCTCTAATATAAGAGTAGTTGTTCCATAATGAGACAACGCGCCGAGTAAATGCTCGAAACACTTACTCGACGCTAACCAAAACAGATACTGGAGGTATCCATAATGGCTAATTTACATTTAGCTCAAATCGAGTATTTATCACAACAACTTATTGATCAAGTTAAAAACACGAACAATCTTATTGTCAGGAGCAAGTTTGAACTTGACCTTGTACAACAGACATTAAAAGCATTTTTGACTGTTCATGAGGAATGGATTGTTGAGAGAGAACTTGATCATGAGCGACATTAATCCGCTTGCCTCATAAGGTTGTGAGGGATGCAACAGAAGAAGCGAATTAATATGATCTGATGAAGGATGGTGGAAAGGTCTTTCAGATTTTTCCATCTTCTTTATCTAAACTTTGGGAGTTTTTAATTTTCGGAGTTCCACCAACCCCTGCTCTGCGTCCATAAGGGAAGGTGATCTTCACCCTCCTCAACCATTTCATTCAGAACAAGAAGTCCTTTGAACAAGGCAGCCGCCGGCTCTTGCATTTCGGGGTCCTTTTGAAGGTCCTTTCCTAAAATAATTCCAAAGGATTTTAGAACTCCTGCACTATCACAGAGGGAGCCAATTTGGATGAGACTGCGGGTTCTTGCCTTTCTGGCTGTGGGTGAGGTGATTTCTAACCTATGCATCCTTCTATATCTTTGTTCTTCCGCTTTGGTGATCTGTTGGCTCAGCCGCTTGAGGGTTTTTGTTGGTACTGTGAGAGGGAGAGTCTGCTGCGTTTGGATCTGCTCTCGTTTTTCTCTGAGCGTTTGAATCCTTTTTTCCAGGGCGTGTATTTTATCCATCATGACCTCTGTTTATTTTTGTTAATGCTTTAATGTAATAAATTTGTTATTATATTGCAATGTAAGTTATTGATTTTAATCAATATAACTAAATATAGCTAACCATAACTAAACGTAGCTTCAGATAATTATGAATATTTTGAACACTCATAATCCCCTTTTTGAGGGGGATAAGGCTGTCTTAGAGAACTTTGTTAAAAGTTTGATAAGCGCGCTTATACGTCGTGCGACAAAAGATGCTCGGTCGCAGGCGACGAAGACTTTTGTAGAGGATAAAAAGAATGGCCTTGTATCACTTCAGCGCTAAGGTTTTTTCTCGAAGCAGCCGGAATACGGTGAATGCCCTTGCCTATCGCGCCGGGTGCAAACTTTATGATGAGCGCACAGGGCAGACTTTCAATTACCAAAATAAAGAAGTCCAGCATGTGGAGCTGGTGTTACCAAAGGATGCGCCTTTGTGGGCAAAAGAGATTCAAAAGTTAATTGCTGAAGATCGTCAGAAGGGTGTTCAGGCCTTTTGCAATATTGTTGAAGGCGCTGAAAAGCGAATTGATGGCCAAGTCTGGCGGGAGTTTGAATTTGCTCTTCACCGCGAACTCACTGATGAACAAAACATGGTTCTCGCCCGGGAGTTTGTGGAAGATCAGATTTGCTTTCATGGCATGGCCGCTCAGTTGAATTTCCATTTCGATGTAGATAAGTGGACAGGTGAGGAGAAGCACCATTGCCACGTGCTTATTACAACGCGGCGTTTGGAAGAAAATGGCCTGAGCCCTAAAAAGGAGAGAGAGTGGAATAACAAAGCGTTTCTTTGTGAACTCCGGATAAAATGGGAAGAATATTCCAACTTCCATCTCAAGCTCCATGGCCATGAGGTTCAAATTGACCATCGCTCGAACAAGGAACGAGGTATTGAAATGGAGCCGCAGCCCAAATTGGGACGCGGTGTTTTAGAACAGGAAAAAAAGCTCCAACTCCTTGAAGGAGGAGAAACCTATTCCCCTATTACAGAAAGAGGCAGGATTTTTCATGACGCTCAATTGCGCAACCTCTACCGCATTGTGAGAAACCCAAATGTTATTCTTGATATTGCGACCAAGCATCATTCTACTTTTATGTGGGCCGATGTGCAGAAGGTCTTGCACCGTCATGTGAATGAAGCTCCTCTGTTTCAGAGGCTTGAAGCTAAGCTTAAGAACTCAAAGGAACTTCTCCTCTTAAGGTCGGATGAAAAATTGGGGAATATCTATACGACCCATACAATGCTGAAGGCAGAGAGGAATTTGATTGAGACAGCGGAAAGCCTGAATCAATTTAAAACCCATAGCGTTGAAAAAGTTCATATTGAACACGGTATAGAAAAGGCTAATAAGGCCTTAGAAGACAATGGAGGACTTTCTGAAGATCAAGTGCATGCTATCCATCACCTTGTGGACGAGGGACAGATCAAATGCGTCGTAGGAATTGCAGGGGCTGGAAAAACAACGGCTCTGGGCGTGTGCCATGAGATTTGGAGGAATCAAGGGTACGCCGTTTATGGAATGACGCCCACAGGAAAGGCAGCTCAAAATCTTGAACAGAGCGGCATAAATTCAACAACATTGCATAAGTTCCTTAAGTCCTTTGGAGAAGGCCGGTGTCAGTATAATCAAAACAGCATCCTTGTCCTTGATGAAGCAGGAATGGTAGATGTGGAGCGTTTTGGGAAGCTTTTAGAGGCGGTTCAAAAGCTGGGCGTCAAACTTATTGTCGTAGGAGACGGGGCTCAGCTTCAGCCTGTGGAAGCGGGACCTGCCTTTCGTCTGGTGACGACAAGATTGGGAAGGTCAGAGCTCAATACGGTCGTTCGCCAAAAGGAAGATTGGCAGAGGGAAGCTACTGTTCTCTTTGGGCAGCAGAAAACATGTGAAGCCCTTCAGAGGTATGTCAACAAAGGCTGTGTTTATCTCATTGAAGAAGAGGCTTCTCAACAAACAATAGACACAAACAAAGCTTTGGATAAACGAGAAAAAACAAAAGAAGCCCTTGTTCAGTCTTGGCACACTGTATTTAAAGAATCTCCAAACAAAAGTTCTCTTATCCTCGCTCATAGCAATCGAGATGTGAATGATCTCAACAAAGCGGCTCGATCAGTCCTAAAGGAATCAGGACACCTCTCAAAAGCTGATTTTATCTATAAGACTAAAAAAGAAGTTGAGGATGACTTTGGACGAAAGAGAACCCTCCAAGAAGAGAAACACTTCTCCCAAGGAGATAGAATTGTCTTTACACGGAACAATTATGGGCTTGGAGTTAAGAACGGAACTATGGGGACCATTACAGGGCTCAACAAGCAAAAAGTTCAGGTCAAGCTGGATGAAGGAAAAGACATCTCCTTTGCCCCCAACCTCAATCCTCACTTTGATCAAGGTTGGGCCGTGACCATTCACAAATCTCAAGGCACGACCGTTGATCATACCTATGTTCTAGCATCCTACGAAATGACCCAGAATCTGGCTTATGTGGCCATGACCCGTCATCGGGAAACAGTCAAAATGTTCGGAAGTTCCCTTGACTTCTGGAGTGCTAAAAAACTTCCAGAAATCCTCTCAAAATCAGGAGAAAAGCTGGGCCCTGCCGATTATCTTGATGAGAGATCCCTAAGTAAGCTTATGGAAAAAGAAGATAAGATCCTCACTCATTTCTTTGAGCGCATCTCCAATGAGCTAGAGGCCATGGGGGCTGTGACAAAGCGTGTCTTCTGGAAAGTTGCAGATCATTTCCTTGGCCGAACACAAGAACCGAAAATTAATCCTGAGTCAAAGGACCCCACTTCTATACAACCCACTTCCCTTCAAGACGCTCAAAAAATCCACACTCACTTGGCCAAAACTTGCGAGAAGATCCTCTATACCTATATGGCCAAGGAAAACATTTCCATGACTCCTGAGCTGAAAGAACGGGTTCCGCTTCAAGCCGAACGAACTGCTAATTTTATCTTTTATGCTCACACTCTTCATGGAACAGAACTAACAGAAAAAGAAACAAAACACTTCCTCCTCCGTGCCAAGTATGAGCTCGACCGCATCCCTCACATCAAGGAGAAGCTCACCGATGAATGGCATAACCGCGGCAATTTTGATGCACAAAAGGACCCCCTCCTCATTCATATGATTGCAGAGCGGCAAACATCCATCGAAGGACGTCTTTATCTTGAAGCAAAGCAAGAAGGTTTAAAGCCATCATTTAACATTCCACACTTAGCAGAAACGGAATTCAAAGCTCATCGAGCTGAAGCCAAAACTCTCGCTCAAGAGCTCAGCACCAACTATTCTATTTCCAAAAGCGCTGCAACTGAATGCGCTAAAAACATACTCAGATACCAGGAAACCCATGGCACCAAACCCACCGATACCCAAATGACAGCCATGGTCGAAATCGCCCACCAGATTGAGGAGAAATACCCCGATTTTCTTGAAAAAGATCTCGGCTCCCACAACCTTATCTACCTACGTCGCATGGATGCAGATTCAATGTTCAAAGAGCGGTGTTATGAGAACCGGCATGCAATCGCCCACGAACAGGACATACTCAAAATGCACGAAAAAGCCTTACTCGAAGTTCAAAAACAGCGCATAGAGCAAGAGGTCTCAAGACAAAAAGAACGAGATTTTTCAATGTCGATGTAGAGTCCTTAAGAAATAATAGGACACAATTTTGGATTGAATAATTCTTTAAGCAGAAATGGGTTTCTCCAAAAAAGAGACCCAGTAAGAAAGGAAAAAGGCTCTGTTTTATGGAGAGAAAAGTTTTCTTATCTTTTTCTAATTTCATTGTTGGCTATGCACATGTGTGCGTTTACCGTAAAAATCCACCTCACCATCTGACGGATTTTCACATATCAAGGAAAATCATCTGTTTCCGTTCATCCTGAGGAGCCCTTTAGGGCGATCTCATAACATAGATGATCCACTCTTCAGTAAGGCCTCTTGAAGTTTTTTTAGCTATACAACCGCCTCTTTGTTGGCTGATACAGTATAAAAAATAAACTTTAGCGGGATTTTACCTAGAAAATTGGGAGAACATCGCTTCTCTCAAATCGGTGATGGAAAACTTCAACTGATTTTTTTAGGAGTATAGTTTTTAAAGGACTTGCCACCTTTTAGTCGCAAGAACGGGGCTCACAGCCCCGCTCAAAGACCTAGATTTTACTATTCTTTAGCAAGATCAAGAGTTAATATTTTTGCGACCCCTGTTTTTTTCCCTGCCTCAGTATCGATTGGCTTATCATAGGAAACGTGACACTGTGAGCCATCAGGAGTAAAGGTAGGCTCTGCGCCGGTTCCAAGATTTACACGTGAAGCGTGTTCATCAAGATTTGAGCCGCGCCACTTTTGCCCATTTTTATCCGTAAATTCAAATGATTGACCTTTCACGTCTCCGTGAAGTTTTCCTATTGCTACTAATAAGCTATGTTGATCAGGACATTCTTCCCCATGCATCGCTTTAGCATTGGCAACAAAGGCAGTCAAAATGGCGGCGCTTAGTAATAATTTCTTCATCTTTTTTCTCCTTTTGGTGTGTTGATAATATCTACAAGAGATATGTTAACGTATAATAATCCATTTTAATTAAAATTTGGTTAGTTTTTAATTAAAATATGGTAAGTAATTAAATTTACTTCCTTTAGAAGTAGCTGCTTCTGTAGAATAGTCAACTTAAAACATGGAATTTTCGTAATTTGTCATGATTATCTCCATGAATTGTCTTGAAGCTGATGAAATTAATTACTGCTATGCCGAAAGCTCATCCATTATTGAAGCTTCTTAAAGTCGCTCAGGCCATACCATCAGGCCACGTTTCGGATTCTCATCCTGAAATCTTATTAATTATTAGTGGTCTTTTTTAAGGGATTATTGTAGTAGGTGTGGGACACTCATGGGACATTTGGAGACAAAAAATAGTAACAAACGTGTATAAGCAGCAGCAAAGAATTCGAGATAATCTCTTGATTTTATTGATATAATTCGTTAACGTTTGCTATCAGTTAAACATTTCAACAGTCTTTAAAACCTCTGATGTGCCCGGGGCTACTCAGAATCTTGTTGGCAGAGGGGTTGATGCCATCTTTGTGCCCCTTGATAATACCGTGTTAGCAGCCATGGAATCAGTTTTAAAAATTGCGAATCAAAACAAGATTCCTGTTTTTTCAAGTGACAGAGATTCAGTTGGGCAGGGGGGCCTTGCGTCTTTAGGCTATAGCCATTTTGATACGGGCTATGCGGCTGGTGAAATGGTTGTGAGCGTTTTAAAAGGCACAAGTCCAGGGGATATCCCTGTTGCCACGGCTCAAAATATGAATGTCTATATTAACTCTAAAGCAGCCAAGCATTTAAACCTATCCCTTCCAAAAGAGATTTTAGATCAGGCGACTATGCTTTAGATGATTCGAAATCTTGTACAGTGACTATTTTGTTTTGTCCTTTAGCAAGAGTGTCATATTGAACTTATCTCAGTATCTCTGAGATCCTGAAACAAGTTCGGGTAAAGAGTAGGTAATTCGTTGGCAGATTTTATTAGGATAGATGAATAATACAAAAATATGTCAAAAAATTCGACATTGTTTTTTAAGTTAAAAAAGAGTATTATTTATCCACACCTAAGCTCTATCGTTTTCTTGATCAATCATGGTCTAGAAAAAACTTATTATAATAAATAACGAAAGGAAAAAGTCGGATGTATATAAGTATCAGAAAATATAATGTAAAATCATCAGATGAATTTACCAAAAAAGTAAAAGAAAGGTTCATGCCTCTTATTAGCAAAGCACCTGGATTTATTTCTTATTATGGGATTTCTATTAATGATACCGTCTGGGCTTCCGTAAGCATTTTTCAAGCTCACGCTCAAGTAGAAGAAAGCAATAAAATAGCTGCCGAGTGGATCAAACTAGAGGCTCTTGATCTTGTATGGAGTCCTCCAGAAATTATAGAGGGCGAAGTAGGGTGTCATATAAGTGCTTTAGATAAATAGATTAGAGGGGTAGTGTAGGAAAAAATATCCTGAGCCCAGAGAGTTTGGGCTCAGGATTACCAACTACGAAACACCATCACCTCATTACTACCACCCTCACACAGAAGAATCTTAGAAGAAGAAAATCAGAGAACATATCCGGAAAAATTACCTAGTTTCATGGTTTGAAGAAATTTGCTGTAAAATAGAGAAAATTATTTCTCGTTATATGTCTACCTAGGGGAAATTCCCTTAGTGTATTTCTGGGAAAGAGTTCTTAAAATCCCCTGGAGATTAAAAAAATTCTAAGGTAAGGTCTTTAAAAAACATCTGAAAAGAAAAAGATATCACTCTTGTTTATGAAAAAAAATAAAGCCAGCCTTCTTGATGAAATTTATTCTCAACATTTGCAAGTCATAAATGGTATTAAACTAACTCGACGCGAGATTGATATCATCGCTTTTTTTGTTTGTGGTAGATCGGCTAAAAAAATTGCTGGCTTTTTTTCTATTTCACCCAAAACCGTTGAGAATCATGTTCACAATATTATGGTTAAACTGGGCTGCAACTCCCGGTAAGGGATTATTGATTTTATTGAAAAGTCAGACAAACTTCCCATTTTAAGAAAATATTACGCGGCAGCTTTAGCGCAAACAATTTTTGAAAAATCTCTTGTTGAGATTGCTAAGTTAACTTCATCTCATAAAGTTTCTTGTGTGCTCCTGAGCGATCTTGAACAAGAGTGCGATGGATGTTTGCCACAGTGTTTGGAAAGTTCCTTAAAGCAGGCAGACGTTACTGTTTCAAGTGGGGTAGTGGGAGCTTCTCAAACCGTGCAAGACTTTTGCAAAAACAAATGCGGCATCTACGTTAAAACGCCCCTTTCTGAGGATAAGCAAGAAAAAGAGACGCGATTTTACTTTGTTTCTCAAGGGAAGGAGAGTCTTGTGGAGCTTCCTCAGAAAGTGGGAGAGGCTTGCTCGTTGGATATAGCCGTTCAGAAAAATTATTATCTCTTTGTTTTTGATATTTTCAAACTTCTGTTTCCCCAATTCGATTTTCATCCTATTGTTGAAGAGTTTCTCAAGCAATACGAGGGAGCTGAAGCCCAACTATCTTTAACCGAAAGAGAAGAAGATCCGAGATTAAGGAAAAGAGAGAAGCATTTGAATCCTTTTCTGACCAGACGCAATTGGTATTTAGGAAGCGGGTTTATTATCCTTTCGTGTGTAACAATAGTGCTCCTTAGCTTTTTCTTGAATAGAAATCCCCCCCCCCATGATCAGGAATTAAATAAGGTGGCTCGCTCCGATCTAGACGTTCCCACAGATTCTGTTCTTTTAAACCGGCCTGAACTTTTAGGGCAAATTGAAGAGTGTTTTCGAGGGCAGAAGAAGGGAGTTCAAACGGTGGCCCTTGCGGGAATCGGCGGTGCTGGGAAAACAACCCTTGCTTGTCAATATGCCTTTGCTCAAAAGGCTCCCGTACTTTGGGAAATTAATGCGGAAACAAAGGAAGACCTTCAAGCTTCATTTGAAAATCTAGCGCAAGCTTTGGCTAAATCTGATGAAGATCAGAAAATTTTGCGAGGTATGTTCAAGGTGAGGGTCCCTCTGGAGCGAGAGGCGAAAATACTTCAATTTGTTAAGGAGCGACTTCGCGCTCAAAACAATTGGTTTTTAATTTTTGATAATGTCCAACAATTTAATGACATTCAGAACCATTTCCCAAAGGATCCAGAGATATGGGGCCAGGGAAAGGTTATTTTGACAACACGTGATCGTAATATTGAAAATAATGCCTATGTGAATTCAGCAATAGTTGTTGGAGAGTTAAACCCAGAGCAAAAATTAGCGCTCTTTCAAAAAATTATGAACAATGGGGCTTCTCTTCCTTCTGCGCCCAAGGAACAAGAGGAGACAAAGCAATTTTTGGGAGAAATCTCCCCCTTTCCTTTAGATGTGTCTGTGGCTGCTTATTATATCAAAGCAACAAATGTGCCCTATAAAAGCTATTTGGAAAATATGGTAAAATACAGTGCAGATTTCTCACATGTGCAGGAAAAAATACTGCAAGAAGCAGGCGCCTATACCAAGACTCGCTACGGAATCATTATGCTTTCCTTAAAGAAGCTTGTTGATACGGATCCCGACTTTCAAGATTTATTGCTCTTTATCAGCCTTTTGGACCCCCATAAAATTCCACGACAGCTTTTAGTAAAGTTTAAAGGAAATATCGTTGTTGATAATTTTATTTATCATTTGAAAAAATATTCTCTTCTTACAAATGATGCCGCCAGCTCTTATTCTGGAGAGCCTGTATTTTCAATTCATCAAAGTACACGGGCGATTATTCTTGCGTATCTCACTAAAAAATTAAATTTAATAAAGCATAAAAATCTTCTCGAACCTCAGGTTCAAAGCTTAGAGAATTATATGAAAGAGACGGTTGAAAAAGAAGATTTCTCAACTATGAAAAGTTTATATAGGCATGCAGAGCACTTTTTAACACATGAGGAGCTTTTGAATGAAGAATCAGTAAGTTCACTACGAGGCGAGTTAGGGTGTATCTATTGTTATCTACGTCACTCTTTAAAAGCGAAAGCATTGCTGACGGAAAGTCTTCTAAGCCTTAAGAGATGTTGTGGAGATCAGCACCATAAAATTGCCCATTTTTTGGTCTATTTAGGAAATGCGAACCGTAGTCTAGGAGAGTATGAAGAAGCAAAAAAACTTTTTGAACAAAGTATGCAGATCTATAAAAAGTATGCTCCTAATGATGTGGGGATGGCGAAAGCCTCAGGATATTTAGGCGCTGTATATCATACTTTTGGTGATTTTGAAGAAGCCAAAACTTACCTAGAACGGGCTCAGAGTATATATAAAAAACATCCTCAAAATCGCGTGGGAGTGGCGTGGTCCCTGGCCCATTTAGCGAGCGTTTATGGAACGTTGGGAGAATACGAAGAAGCTATTCGATTGTTCATGCAAAGTATGGAAACTTATAAGGCTCAAGCAAAGTATTATGTTGGAGCGGCTTGGGCTGAAGGTGATTTGGGGGCAATGTATGTGAAAATTGGGAACTTTGAGAAGGCACATCATTATTTAGAGGAAAGTCTTGCCATATGTCGCAAGCACTTTTCTGAGGACCATGCTTACATGGCTGAGATTTTTGCTCATTTTGCAGGGCTCTACTTGAAAGAAGGTAATTATAAAAAAGCGAAAGAGTTTTTTCAAAAAGCACGAGGTCCCGTTGAAGAAACCTATGGCGTGGACCATGTGGAGACCGGCTATATTCTTAAGGGACTTGGAGAGGTTGCAATCCTTGAAGGAAATTTTGATCAATCGGGCGATCACTTGAATCGCGCTTTGCTTATCTTTCAGAAATATAAGCATCCAGATCAATATCTTGTCTTAGAAGCTCTTTCCGATCTCTCCTATCAGAAAGCTTTGGCAGTCAAGGTTAAAGAAGATCATCAGGGGTATAAAAAGTTTCGGAAGGAGGCTGAGGCTTATCTCCAGAAAGCTCTCGAGCATGTAAACACAAATTTTCCGACGGATTCGCCCCATCTGAGAAGGCTACAAGATAAAGTTAAAGAAAGAAATAGGGAGGAAAATTCACCATCTCTTCAATTCTAGAGGAGATGGTGATAAAGAAAAACTACTCGCGTTCCATCTTTTTGCGCGCGAGTTTGCGGGCACGTCTGATGGCTTCTGCTTTTTCACGAGCCTTACGTTCGGAAGGCTTTTCATAATGTCGCCGAAGCTTCATTTCACGAAAAATACCTTCACGTTGCATTTTTTTCTTGAGGACACGAAGCGCCTGATCCACATTATTGTCACGGACAATAACTTGCATAAACGATACACCTCCTTCCAAATTTAAGCTAGGGTTGAACAAAACAAGGTGACTATAGTATAACTCTTTTATGATGGAAAGGAAAAAGATGTCAAAGCGAGAGAAGCTAAAGCAGCAAATTTTAAAACGTGCTCTTGTACATGTCTCTTTTGAGAGATGGTCGCAAGCCGTTTTAGAGCAGGCAGCTTTTGATGTGACTGGGGACGCTTCTTATGGCTGGCGTCTTTTCCCCAAAGGTCCTCTGGAAGCTGTATCTTATTGGAGTGCTCTTCTTGATCAAGAAATGCTTGCCTCTTTACCTGCACCTGAAGCCTATCGGGTGCGTGCTAGGGTGGCCTTGGCAGTAAAGATACGTCTTCAGCTTTTGGGCTCTACAAAAGAGGCTGCGCGCAAAACAACAGCCTATCTCGCCTTGCCCCAGAATATGCCTGAAGCGTCGCGCCTTTTGTATGCCACTGTTAATGAGATCTGGTATTATGCGGGAGATACGGCGACGGATTATAATTTTTATACCAAACGAGGTCTTCTTGCGTGGGTGTATTCAGCAACCTTTCTCTATTGGTTGCGGGATAAGTCTGATGAATATGAAGCGACCTGGACTTTTCTAGGGAGGCGCATAGATGAAGTTTTAAAGGTTCCTCAACTTCCTAAAATGCTTATGGAGCGTCTATTTTTTTGGAAACGTCATGGCTGAGCGTCTATCTCCAGATTTTTTCAATCGATCCACTCTTGATGTTGCTCAAGAACTTCTTGGAAAGATTTTGGTTTTTGGTGAGCATGCGGGCGTGATTACGGAAACGGAAGCCTATATCGGGCAAGGTGATCCTGCCTGTCATGCGGCACGCGGAAAAACAGGGAGAAATGCTGTGATGTTTGGGCCTTCTGGGGTGAGTTATGTCTATTTTATTTATGGCATGTATCATTGTCTAAATGTCGTGACAGAAGAGGAGGGGACCCCCGCTGCTGTCTTGATAAGGGGGCTTATGTTACTGCGTTCTGTGCCGCTATTTTTGAATGGGCCTGGTAAGCTTTGCCGCCATCTGGGAATTACCCGCGATCATAACGGCATTGATTTAAATCTGAGCGATTCTTTCTACCTTAAAGATTCCCCTCTTTCTCCCCAGTATGAGGCGACTCCACGCATCGGCATTCGCAAAGGGCAGGAGAAATTATGGCGTTTTGTGGTTAAAAAAAAATAAATTCATTTTCTTAAAAAGAAGACTGGTAAAAGAGAAGTTGAATTGCTATATGGGAGATGTGACCATCTTTTATAGAGGATAGATCAAGTTCATGAGTGATGCATCGACTGTCTTGCCTAGTGTAGTAACAACTGGTTTTTGGGCAAAACTACAGGATCCTGCTATCAAAGGGGCCATTTTTAAAGTATGTTCTTGTCTTTGTTTTTCCGGTATTAATGGCTTTGTGCGCAATTTTACTTTATCTGCTCAGGCCTCTGGAGAGATGCCGCTTCCTGCAACAGAACTCGCATTTTTTGAAACCTTCTTTGGACTTCTTTTTATTCTTCCTTGGATACTTTCTACAGGAACAGTTGCCTTTAAAGCGAAAAACCCCCATCTTTATCTCGCTCGCGCCTTAGCGGCCTCCTTTGGAATTATCCTTTGGTTTACAGCGCTTTCAAAACTCCCTATTGTCCAGGTGGTTGCTTTTAAGTATACAGCGCCTGTCTTCACTATCCTTGGTGCAAAGTTCTTTTTAGGTGAAAAGTGTGGTTGGGCCCGAGCAGTTGCCATTGGAACGGCCTTTGCAGGCGCACTTATGATTACGGCCCATGAATTGTTTCAAGGCAATACGCATTGGACTGAAGTTGGGTATCTTATTCTCTTTCCTTTAGGGGCGACGGCTTGTTATGCTGGGTCAGCCATTTTTGCAAAAAAGCTGGTAAAAAATGACACCCCTCAAACCGTGACTCTTTATCTTTTCCTTTTGTCTCTTCCTATTTTAGGCATTGCAGCCTACCCCCAATGGGTAACGCCTCTCGCATGGCAATGGCCCTGTCTCATTGTTATGGGGGGCCTTTTAGCCGCAGCTTACGTCTTCTTGCAATATGCCTATGTGATTGCGGACATTACGTTTTTAGTTCCCATGAGTTTCACCCGTCTTGTGGCGGGAGCTCTGCTCGGCATGTTTTTCTTCCAGGAATGGCCAACCATCTGGACAGGTATTGGATCTTTCTTTATTCTTTTAGCAACCGTTAGCCTTTGTAAATATGAGGTGCGACACATGAAAAATAAGAAATCTAAACTGCTCCCTGCTGCTGCGTAATATAAAATGTTAACCTCCTGCAGCCAATTTTGGGCGAGTTCTCCCCATTTTCGTGGTGCGCTTTGGAAAGTGACTTCTTTTCTTTGCTTTGCTGCTATTAATGGAATTGTGCGTTATCTTTCCCAAACAGCAGAAACCATTGGTCAAGCTTCCCTCCCAGCCTATGAAGTTGGCTTTTTTCAAAGTTTATTTGGATTAATTTTTCTTGTTCCTTGGATTCTTCAAAATGGCCCGGATTCCTTGAAAACCCGCTATCCCTTATTACAAACCTTTCGCATCACCCTTTCCGCCATCGGCGTCGTTCTTATGTATACGTCCCTTGCGCAGATGCAATTAGCACAAGCCGTAGGATTGATGTTTTTGGGGCCCTTAATTACAGTCCTCGGGGCACGCCTTTTTTTAAAGGAAAATATTGGCAAAGAGCGCGCTTTTGCTATTCTTATAGGGTTTATTGGGGGAGGCATTATTTCCAAAACCACCCTTTCCTTGGGGATGTGGAATTTACTTGCTTTTCTTCCTGTGCTTGCGGCAATATGCTTTTCCGGCGCTACCTTGATGATACGTCGTTTGACCGTTGAGGATTCTCCTCAATTGATTACTACCTATCTTCTTCTTTTTATGGCGCCGCTTCTCTTCATTCCAACAATGATGTATGGCCATATTCCTGCCTCTTGGCAATGGCCGTGGCTTTTGATGATGGGAGGGCTTGCAGCCGGTGCTCACCTGTGCCTCAACAAAGCCTATAGCTCTGCAGAAGTCAGCTATTTGATTCCCTATGGTTTTACAAAATGGTTTGCCAGTGCTCTTATTGGCCTTGCTGCCTTTGGGGAAATTCCATCAACGTGGACTTGCCTTGGGGCTTTTATTTTGATGGGAGCGATAATTTCGTTGAGTTATATCGAAGCGCGCCGCTATTCACGAAAGAGTATAAATACATCTTCCTACGGTAAGGCCGTTTAAAGTTACAGAAACCATATTCTTCGCCGTATCTATTTTCGTGCCCTTCTTAGCTCTCTCTTCTTGTCACTCTTTCTTCTGTAAATCCTGCTCGGAGGAGCATATCGCGTATATCATTGACATGATAAGGAGCAAGTTTTTTTGAGCCATGCTTATGAGGGCTATGGAGAACAACTTCTTGCCTCTTTCGCAAATCAGTAGAACTTGATGCGGTAGAACTTGATGAGGCTTTTGATCGAACAGTTTTTGATCGATGTGACTGCGATTTTTTTCTTGGGCTCGCAATAGGCTTAGAAATCGGCTCATCCTCATCTTGAGGAGATAAAACATTAAGCATGACGGTACTTTGTGTATCAAAATGAGGAAGTTCAAATTTTACTCGAGATCCACTTCGTCCTTCATTAACTTTTCCTCCAAGGGATTCAAATAAAATAACAACTTTTTCAATAGACCCTTTATAAGTTTTAGAAAGCAATTTTGAAAAGGTTTTGAAAGGTCCTCCACCAAGAGAAAATTTTGGTTCTTCTCTGTCTTCTCTTTCTAAAATAGGTTTAACTTTTACAGGCAAATCATCAGTGAAAGATAGAGAAGGAAGGTTCGTCAAAGAAGAAATCTCTGGGATCTCTGGTTCAGTACCTACTAAATCTGGAGAGGGTGAAGGAATTAACAATGAAGAAGCCTCAGGTGAACTCTCTTCTATGAAAGAGGTTGGGTGTCCTATTTCTAAGAGAGTAGGAGTTGGCAAGGGGGAAGGAATAGCAGAAGAAGAAGGAATCCGAGATGTTTCTTCTATAGCGGCTTTTGAAGTTGTTACTTTTAAAGATTGGCCCTTATTCTTACGTATCCCCTTTTTAGCGTGTGCTTGCTTTAAAGCTTCGGGAGAAATGACATTTCCTTGTTTGAGATTAGGCAATCTTTTGAGAACGCTTTTATGTATAACTTCTGCGTGATCCGTTAGCTGGGGCAATTCAGGAATCCTTAATGCGCCCTCAATGATCTGCACATAGGGCAAAAGCTTTTGCGCTGTCTCCAAGGCTTCGAGAATTCCTTCATCATATATAGAAGATAAAAGAATCCTCGCCTTCTTATTAATTAAGGGATCTGGAAAGACGGAATTCAATAGACTTAAAGTGTTATTTGACCCTTCCCAGTTAACTGTGGCAAGATTTACGAGACCATAATACATCCGTACAATACATGCTAAATCTTCAGGATTTTCAGCAGAAAAATTTTCTCTGAATCCTTCCATAGGATATATTCCTCCTTTTGCAAAGGGTTGAACCTTTAAAATGAAGTCTTTTCTGAATATACTGGTAAACTGAAGAAGGTCCGTGCCAAAGGCTTCTCCTATGTTAAAATCAGGATTACGGCCACAAATATAATCTCTTTCACTATCAAGTCGGCTGGAAGTCGTCCTGATATATTCAAGGCCTGAATCAAAGGATTTCAAAAATGTCTCTTGGATTGTTTTGACCTCTGCAGAGTTAAGGTGAGCGGCAAAAAGTCCTTGTTGAATTTGATTTTTCTCATCCTCACTAATAACTCTAGCTGCTAAAGTTGTTAGAATAGATGTTGGAAGTTCTGTGTGAGGAAAATCAAGGTTAGCTTTATCGACACGTGCTGTGAGTCCTTGTGCTGTTTGCAATTTTTTAGCTTGGAGTTTTTTTGCAAGACGCGCGCGTGTCTCCTCCCGTCCATCTCTCCCCGGTGGTCTTCCGCTCCCCAATACTTGTGCAGAAGATGCCAACAAAGTCAAACTTAGAGCTAAACAGCTTGAGCCTAACAACTTTTTTGATTTTTTGAAAAAAAACAAACCATTCTTTTGCATAATCATTCCTATAATATATATTAAGACCACATACCCTATAAT
>JAKFXB010000129.1 GCA_021731585.1 Alphaproteobacteria bacterium | reverse complement strand
TATCTAGTTTAGATACAAAAGTCCCTTGAGGCCACTTTAGAAGAGCAGCTAGCATTTGTCCTGTTTGATTATAATCATCATCAATGGCTTGTTTCCCTAAAATCACAAGCTGTGGATTTTCTCGCTCAACAAGTTTTTTTAAGGTTTTCGCAACGCCTAGAGGCTGGGTTTCTAAAGGAGTTTCCACATGGATTGCCCGATCTGCTCCCAAAGCCAATGCCGTACGAAGGGATTCTTGACAAGCCTTTTCTCCAATGGAAACAACAATCACTTCAGAAGCCATCCCCTTTTCCTTGAGGCGCACTGCTTCCTCCACCGCAATTTCATCGAAGGGATTTAACGACATTTTTACACCAGAAAAGTCAATGCCACCTCCATCCCGTTTAAGACGCACTTTAATGCTATAATCAATCACGCGCTTAACTGCGACTAAAACTTTCATCAATTTTATAAAGTTCCCTGATTTTTCTTATATAGACTTTTTAGCACAAAAGAACAAAACTGTGAATGCGGCTAAAAAACTTCCGTTAGCGAGAAGCCCCCCTTTTCTTTTGTGATTTTGATAAGAAAAGATAGGGATCTAACTTTTCTTAGTGATTGCTCTTAAGTAAGGATTAACGATTCGCTCCTGGCACCCATAAAATATCCCCACTCTTTAAGTGATTATCATAGCGAGCCAATACAAAAAGTAAATCGGAGAGGCGGTTGATATACTGGATCAGGATTCCATTAATTTTTTCACTCTCATTTAAAGCACACATTGATCTTTCCGCCCGCCTCACTACAGCTCGAGCTTGATGAAGGGTCGCTGAGAGAGAAGAGCCTCCTGGCAAAACAAAGGACGTAAGAGGCGCAAGGGTTTTGTTATAAAAATCAAGCTGTTCTTCTAAATAAGTGACTTGAGAAATGGAAAGGCGCAGCGCTCCCTCAGTATCCTCGATCATGGGCAAACAAAGGTCGGCTCCCACATCAAAAAGATCATTTTGGATATGAAAGAGGAGAGAATCAATCTCATTCGCAGCATAAAGGCGCGCGACGCTTATAGCTGAATTTGCCTCATCCACATCCCCAATTGCAGCCATGTGGAGAGAGGCTTTTGACACGCGCTTTCCAGATCCAAGAGATGTTTTTCCCTTGTCTCCTCCCTTGGTATAAATGCGTGTAAGTTGAACCATTCAATGGGCCTTTAAAAAAAGAAGAACCGAAAAAATTAAAATAGCCAGCGCTTGAAAAAGAATGCGCAGTCGCATCATTTTATTACTTTTCTCGGAAGCCTTCTTATCTTCTTTGAACATCTGAAAAAGCCCAACAATCAAAGCCCCTGCTGTTGCTATCAAAGCAAAGACAAGCAGGAACTTTAAAACCAGCTCAATGGTCATTGACCATATTTTTTAAAGAGTTTATTGAGCTCGTCGGTGGTACAGAGCCCTAGATGAGCTGGACTTTCCGGCTTGATTTCACTCATCATTCGATGAGTTTTTGTCCGAATAGCTTGAATCGTGGCCCGCGTTGTTCCCAAGAGACGAATGATATCCCCATCAGTAATGGTAGGAACTTCCTTTAAAAGCCAGGCAATACCATTTGGTTTGACTTGACGCAAAGCTACAGGCGTATATTTAGCGCCCTTTTTCGTTTTTACCGCATGTACATTCGACGACATATGAAGACGAGCATGCGGATCCGCCTGGCATCTTTCAATTTCATCCACGGTCAATTGTCCAGAGCTCACGGGATCATGGCCCACCATACCAACAATGATTTCTCCATCAGCGATAGCTTGAACTTCTAAAGTATGCAAATGGCAAAAATCAGCAATTTGTTCAAAAGTTAAGGTCGTATTATCTATAAGCCAAACCGCTGTTGCTTTTGGCATGAGGGGTGCATTCATTCAGCTCCCACCTTTCTTAAATTATGTTAATATCTGAATCTTATTTTGAAGCTATTGAACCATAGGTTCAGCTTTTCTCAAATAAGATTTTTAAATTTTCTCATCTCCAAAGCAAATTCCTAGTCCCCGAGCCGTTTTTACCAAGGAACCTTTTACGTCAACATCTTGATATCCCGCAATAGCTTGTTCAATGGAAACGTCAATAACTTGGCGATTTTGCCAAGCGACCATCCGATCAAATTTGCCTTGAACAACTAAATCAACGGCATGAACCCCAAAAACAGAAGCTAATATCCGATCCTGAAAAATGGGCTGCCCTCCCCTTTGAACGTGACCTAAAATGGTAAAACGGGTTTCAGCACCTGTTAATTCCGTAATACGGTCAGCAAGATACTGAGAAATTCCTCCATAACGCGCCCTTCCATTCTTATCAGTAATTTGGGCTTTCTCTCCTGATTCTGTGCCCACGGCTTCAGAAACAACCACCAGAGCAAAATTACGCCCTTGTTTTTGTAAGGATTTAACTTTATGAGCTATGGTTTCAATTTTA
Source organism: Alphaproteobacteria bacterium (assembly GCA_021731585.1). Taxonomy (GTDB): domain Bacteria; phylum Pseudomonadota; class Alphaproteobacteria; order UBA9655; family UBA9655; genus UBA9655. The sequence continues at coordinate 27,093 of JAKFXB010000129.1, read as the reverse complement.
TAAGAAATTTCGGGAATTAAAATAATATCAGCACCGCCTGCAATCCCTGCGGCAAGCGCAATATGCCCTGCATCACGCCCCATGACTTCTAAAATCATCACACGATCATGGCTCGCAGCCGTCGGTTGCAAACGATCGAGAGCTTCCGTTGCCACATCAACGGCTGTCATAAAACCAATGGAATGTTCAGTATGACTAAGATCATCATCAATTGTTTTTGGGATGGTTATTAAGTTAAGGTTTCCTTGTTGAGCAAGTCGTCTCAGAATGTCCTGACTTCCATCTCCTCCAATTCCAATAAGGGCATCAAGTTTTAAAAGATGGTACCCTTCAATAACTTCATGGGAAATATCCTTAAAAGTACCATCGGGCATAGGATAGGCAAAAGGATCGCCTTTATTGGTTGATCCTAAAACTGTTCCCCCTTCACGCAAGAGATTTCCCGTACAATGAGAAAGATCAAGTTTAATGGCGCCTACTGGCCTACGTAATAAGCCATGAGTGCCTTGGTAAATGCCATAAACTTCCCATCCATATTCTTGAATGGCCCGCAAGGTCACGGCCCGAATAACAGCATTTAAACCAGCACAATCACCCCCGCTCGTTAAAATGCCAATCCTTTTCATATGAGACCCTTTTTAATTTGTGAAACAACGAAAGCTCTAAAACTTGAGTGCCATAGACTACGATACTTCTCACTTTTTTGTCGATAGGTTTTACACATTTGTTAAGCTAGAATAGCTGAATGTTTGTAAGACGTTCAACCCATGAGCCATCTTCCATTTTAATCCACTCAGGCCTCAAATCTTCCCCTTGAAGAAGAAAATAGCAATCTGCATACCATTCATTCCCATGGAAGTTATGCCCGAGCACAGCTGCCACAACTTGGGCTTCTTTGGTAAGACCAACAGCCATATAACACTCCACAAGACGGTGAAGGGCTTCGGGGATATGGGTTGTTCGTTGATAGGCATCCACAACCGTTTGAAAACGGTTAATGGCAGAAAGATAGAGTTCCTTTCGCATATAATAACGACCTACGCTCATTTCCTTACCAGCCAAATGATCATAGACAAGATCCATTTTTAGCTGAGCATCACGGCCATATTTTGAATCGGGAAATTTTTTAACTACAGCTTGTAAGGCATTCAACGCCTCATAGGTGTTTTTTTGATCACGCGTCACTGCTAAAATACGGTCATAAAAACAAAGAGCTCGCAAATAATAAGCATAATCGATGTGTTTGTAGCCGGGATGGAGTTGGAGAAAGGCATCTAAAGTAGCAATGGCCTTATCATAATCTCCATTCAAGTAGTTGGCGTAAGCGGACATCAATTGCCCTCGCGTTGCCCATTCAGAATAAGGATGTTGCCGTTCTACCTCATCAAAGGCCACCGCTGCATCTTTATAATCATTATTTAAAAGCTCATCATAGCCTTTATAATAAAGCTCTGTTGCGGGCTTTTCAACATAAGGAGCTTCCTTCTCACTACAAGCGGCTATCACCAGAAGCGACATCGCCCCCACAAACTTAAGAAGATGCTTTTGCATTTCATCCATCCTTTGCAATTCAACTTCTTTTATAAGACCTTTAGTGCCTTACAGCAATGGGGGAAGTTTAAGGAACTGATTTTAGCGGGACTCAATTACGTAGGCATCCGCATCGGCAAAAAGAGCTTGGAGAAGTTTTAAATGAAGACCATGACCTGTACGAACGCCATGGAACTTTCCAAGGATTAAGCCACCTACCAAATGAAGGTCGCCCAAAACATCCAAAACCTTGTGACGCACGCATTCATTCTCATAACGAAGACCTTCTTCATTCAGGACATCTCCGCCATCAAAGACAAGGGTGTTTTCAAGGGACGCGCCTTTCGCAAGGCCAGCTGCCCAGATTTTTTCAGCATCTTCCAGAAGACCAAAGGTACGAGCGGAAGCAATATCCTCAGCAAAGTCTTCTTCCATAGGACGGAAAACATAATTCTGTGCCGCAAGAGGTATTCGTCCCGCAAAATCAAAATCCACTTCAATTTCATAGTCGGACGCGGGCGATAAGGAAGCTTTTCGATCCCCCTCCTCAACGGTGATGGTTTTAAGGATGCGAATGACACGGCGAGAAGCCCGTTGTTCACGAATCCCTGCCTTATCAATAAGATCCATAAAAGGCTTTGCACTCCCATCCATAATAGGAAGTTCTGGCCCGTTAATTTCAATACGAAGGTTATCAATACTATTAGCAGCAAGAGCTGCCATAAGATGTTCTATTGTGGAAACTGTTGCCTTGATACCGCTTCCAATGGTGGTGCATTGCCGTGTATCCACAACCGCTTGCCAATGGGCAAGAATTTCAGCCTCTCCTAAATCGGTACGTACAAAAGTGATCCCACTTCCTGAAACAGTAGGATAAAGAGTCACGGTCACAGGCGTTCCAGAGTGAACACCAATTCCCGTACACGAAACAACGTTCTCTATGGTTCTTTGACAGTGTAGAACTTGAGGTTCAAGGGTCGGAAGAACCGTAAAAACTTTGGGTTGATTCTTTGTAACCGCAACTGATTGAAGACTCGCCACTGATGTATCCTTTAATGATATTTCTCTATCTAATTAGAATAGAGGGGACCGTGGCTTGGAACAAATCACTGATTATAACGAATTGTTACACAAGCAAAGCTTATGTCAATTTATTACCAGGCTGCCTCCTCAAAAAGGCTGGAATATCCATGGATTCATCCTCATGCTCAGGGAAAAGCTCTGACCTTGTTTGTACCGTTGTTTCTGCAACTGACTTTTCAAGAGTTTCCTTAGGTCGAGAGTTAACTCCCTTGCGTCCCATCAACCGATCAAACAAACTAAAAGCCATCTGGGCTGGCTGCGTTGACATGCGTCCTGCTGGTATAGGTGTACTTGGTTCAACTGGTCCTTCAGCAGAGCCAAAAGTAGCTATTTCATTTAATTGAATAACATTTCCTTCAAACCCAGCATCTGTGTTTCCACCTTCTTTATTCAACAAGACAGATGATTGAGGGTTAAGCTCTTCTTCAACTTTTACAGTTGTTTCTTGCATTTCTTTTTCAAGCTCTGATATGCGGGCTTTGCTTAATAAGCTTGCCGCTTGTGCATCAATACCTGTAGCAACACAAGAGACGCGAATACGCCCCTCAAGGGTTTCATCAAAGGTAGACCCAAAGATAATATGAGCATCTGGATCAATTTCTTCACGAATACGGTTAGCAGCCTCATCAACTTCATAGAGGGTCATATCAAGACCACCTGTGATATTAATGAGAACAGCTTTAGCCCCCCGCATAGAAACGTCATCAAGTAACGGACTTGAGATGGCTGCTTCAGCAGCTTCAATAGCCCGGCCATCCCCTTGGGCTTCACCGGTGCCCATCATAGCTTTACCCATCATTTCACCCATTACGGCACGAACGTCCGCAAAGTCAAGATTGATAAGTCCTGGCTTCATCATCAAATCTGTAATACTGCGAACACCGGAATAAAGAACGTCATCAGCCATTTTAAAGGCATCCGCAAAGGTTGTCTTTTCATTAGCAACGCGGAATAGATTTTGATTAGGAATAATAATGAGGGTATCGACATATTTTTGAAGTTCTTCAATACCTTTTTCGGCAGTGCGCATACGATTTGAGCCCTCAAAATGGAATGGCTTTGTGACGACACCAACCGTAAGGATCCCTCTCTCACGTGCTGCTTTTGCAATAACAGGAGCCGCACCTGTCCCCGTACCACCGCCCATACCGGCTGTCACGAAAAGCATATTGCTCTCATCAATATGAGTTGCAACTTCATGAATACTTTCCTCTGCAGAAATGCGTCCCACTTCTGGATGGGATCCAGCTCCAAGACCTTGCGTAGCTTCAAATCCAAGCTGTATTTTTGACTCCGCCAAAGACAGAGAGAGGGCCTGAGCATCCGTATTACAGGCAATAAACTTCACCCCTTGGAGATCGCCTCGAATCATATTGTTCACAGCATTTCCACCAGCACCTCCAACACCTATAACGCTAATGCGAGGTTTAAGTTCTTTCTTGTCTTCAGTTGCAAACTGGGTCATTTTAATCTCCATAATCTCTTTTTCGTTCATATAATCACACACTCTATCTCAAAAATCATCACCAAATTTTCCTTAGAAAAGAAGTTACTTGTTGTAAAGCCACCTTTGAATTCTTCATGGAAAGAGTTTGTAGGTGAGATCTACGCTCTTGCTGGCCATAAAACAAGAGGCCCGCACAGGTTGAAAATGCAGGATTTTGAGAAAGCTCTGAGGCCCCCAAATGAAGAGGTTTTCCGAGACGGACATTCTTTCCCAGAGCCATCGAAGCAATTTCTCGCGCACCTGCCAACTGACTTGCGCCCCCTGTCAAAACAATACGCCCCCCCAAAAATACATTTCCTCCAATTTTGAGCAATCTTCCCTTAACATATTCGAAGGTTTCTTCTACGCGAGGTTTGATAATAGAGACGAGAGCAGAACGCGGCATCTGATTTACGGAATCGCCGCGCCTTTCTCCCACGAGAGGTACGGTAATCATTTCACGATCATCCGCCACAGAAGATATAGTGCTCCCATATAAAGTCTTTAAACGTTCTGCATGAGACAAGGTTGTAGAAAACCCCCGAGCAATATCCATCGTCACATGGTGTCCGCCGATAGGAATACATTCCGCATGGCGCAGCTGACCTTCATGGAAAACAGCAAAGGAGGTTGTACCTCCGCCCATATCAATAAGAATCACGCCCAGTTCCATTTCATCTTCAACCAAAGAGGCGAGTCCTGAAGCATACGGAGCTGCAACAAAGCTTGATACTTCAAGGTGACTTCTTGCAACACAGGTGTTTAAGTTGTAGATAGGGCTAGCTTTACTTAAAAGGGTATAAATCGATACTTTTAACTTATCCCCGTGCATCCCTCGAGGATCACGCACACCACGCGTCTCATCTAAGGCATAACCTGTAGGAACCATGTGCAAAGTTTGAAAAGCTTGATTTTCCTGCGAGGCTTTAGCCTGCATAAGGATTTTACGGACATCCCCATTATTAACAGGGTGGCCAGAAACACCCATTTCCACGGAAAGGTTAACGGATTGAAGATGGCTTCCATTAACACTGACAATCACATCTTGAATAGTCATCCCTGCCATTTTTTCAGCCATATGAACCGCATTAACAATCGAATTAATACATTCTTCCATATCAATAATCAGGCCAGATTTAACGCCTGCTGAGGAATGCTGCCCTACGCCTAATACCTCTAACTCCGCTTTTCCATTCACTTGACCGATGGCACAAAATACTTTTGTGGATCCTACATCCAACCCTGCAACAAGTCCTCTACGGCGTCCCTTATGATCACGTCCCCAATTAAGCATCTTTACCCGTATTATTTTTCTTTTGTGCCGCCTCGGGCGTCAAGCGCAAAACCAACTGATCAGGAATACGAAGGTCAATATTTAAAATCTCGCGTTCCATCAAATTATGGTGTTTTTCAAGGTTCAAAAGATAAGCTAAGGCTTTTTCTGCTCCTTTTTCCGGTAATTTTACGTCAACCTTACTATCTAAACGAATATCCCAGCGCGTTGTTCTTAAATGAATTGCAGTTGTCACGCGACTTTTAACTTCAGGAAATTTATCAAGAAGAGAGATAAGAAATCCCACATTTTGCGGTGCTTTGAGACCACTGATTTGTAACAATCCTCCATACTTTTGAGCTTCTGTTGTTTCTATAAGCTCACCCTCTCGATCCACAAGATATGTTTTTGCTTTATTTTGCCAAATAGCTACGGGTTCTCTTTCTGAAATACGCACAAAAAGAGTATCGGGAAAACGCCTTTCAACTGAAGCTGCATTTACCCATGGAATCTCTTCTAAATTTTTTTTAATTTCAAGAAGATCTATGGACAATAAAGATTTTCCCCGAGATAAACTCGCCGTTTTAAGAATCTGTTCTTTATCCGTACGAGTCCGTCCTTCAACAATAACATCGTCAAGTTGAAACCCGATAGAAGTTAAGGTCATTTCTATGCTATTAGAAACTTGAGTAACGAGAACTGCCCCATGAAAATAAGTCCAGAGAAGAATAGCACATAAGCTTAATCCTGCACTGACAGAAACGAGGCGTTTAAGAGTGAACTTTCGCCCAGAATCACGTTGAGATTTTTTCCTTATACTAGATGTCTGGCTTTTGGACTTCACCGCCGACATGAAGCATCCTCCACCATCCATTGTACAAGTTGAGCATAGGTCATTCCTTTATGGGCAACAATTTCAGGCACTAATGATAATGGCGTTAAGCCAGGTTGAGGGTTTGTTTCTAGATAATAGAGAGACCCAGGCTCCCCCCCCGTATCATCATATCTAAAGTCCGAGCGAGATACTCCGCGACACTCAAGAGCTGCATGAGCTTTTTCAGCCCAATCGAGCACTTGTGCATAAGCTGCAGGGTGCATTGGAGATGGCATCAAATGAATGGCTTTCCCCTCTGTATATTTTGCCTCATAATCATAAAATCCTGAATGAGGGCAAATTTCAATGGCCCCAAAAGCTTTCCCTCCTAAAACGGCCACTTGAATCTCACGTCCGGGAATATAACATTCTACCAAAACTTCATCTTCAAAAGGCCACTCTTGAGGAGAAGGAAGGGGGGAATTCTCATCCATCACAATGTAAACCCCTACACTGGAGCCTTCACCAATAGGTTTAATAACATAAGGGGGTTTCATGACACGTCCTGCACACACATCCATGAGATGCGCAACATTTCCTTCAGGAACGACAATGCCGTTCATTTGACAAACGTTACGGGCTACGATCTTATTCATGGAAAGGGCTGATCCTAAGACTCCTGAATTTGAGTAAGGAAGCTCCATCATTTCTAAAAGACCCTGAATACATCCATCTTCTCCCCAACGTCCATGAAGGATGTTTAAAACAACATCTGGTCTTGGATGGGATAAGTTTTTAACTAGTTGTGCCATATCACGCGTTACATCAACGGGAAGGACTTCATGACCTAATTCATGCAAAGCCTTGATAACACCTTGTGCGCTTGAGAGCGATACCTCTCTCTCAGCTGAAAACCCCCCCATTAAAACGGCAACACGTTTTTTCATGCAGCTTTTTCTCCTCTTTGGGTCATCTCCTTAAATCCCATTCGCTCAATTTCCCATCTTAAATCAACGCCGGTTTTTTCCAAAACGCGAGCGCGCACTTCTTCCCCAAGCTCTTCAAGATCGGAAGCCAATGCTTCCCCCGTATTGATCATAAAATTACAATGCATCTCAGACATGATGGCACCGCCTTTTTTCAAACCACGACACCCTGCCTGATCAATGAGTTCCCACGCTTTTCCTTGAGAAGGGTTTGCAAAAGTGCTCCCACCTGTTCGAGATTTTACGGGCTGGGTGCGCTCTCTCTCTGCAAGATAGGAGGAAATTTTCTCCTCAATAGCTTTTGAATTTCCTTTTTTCCCCTCAAAGCGGGCTCCAATAAAAATCCAATCTTTTGGTAAATCACAATGACGATAACTCAAACCTAATTCTTGAGACGACAAACGGTGAATCTCGCCTTGAGGATCCATAACTTGAGCATAAACCAAGAGTTGGGAAATTTCTGAATCATAAGCCCCTGCATTCATGCGAAGAGCTCCTCCAATTGTCCCAGGAATCCCACACAAAAATTCAAAGCCGGCAATCCCAGCTTCTCCAGATAAGGCAGCAACGTTTCGATCTAAAACAGCGGCCCCACTATCAATTTTGGTTTCATTGACAAAAACATTTGTAAATCCTTGACCTAAACGTATGACAACTCCCTCAATACCTCCATCCCTGACTAAGAGATTTGACCCCACGCCTATGACATGCAAAGGAAGATCGGTGAGACGGTTCTTAAGAAAAAAGGAAAGATCCTCACTATCCGCCGGTTTAAAGGTAACTTGAGCAGGTCCCCCTACTCTAAACCAAGTCGTAGAGCCTAGGGGAACATTAAAAAGATAACGTCCTCTTACCTTTGGCAAATATTTTTTAAGTTCTTCTTCTGTTAAAGACATTTTTTTCACGCAGTTGTTTCTATGATTAGGTTATTTAATTGATTCGGCAATTTACGAGCCAAAGTCGATATAGAGCCTGCACCTAAGCAGATGACAAAATCACCCTCTCGAGCTAAAGATTTGATAATGCCAGGCAATTCTTCTTGAGTATGACAGCAATAGGCTTCTCCACCCATGGCTTTAACCAAATTTTCATGATTGACCCCTTCTTTTGGCGTTTCTCTTGCTGCATAAACAGGTAAAACAATTGTAACATCCGCTATATTCGAACATGTCGTAAATTCCTGAAAATGATGCATCAAACGGCTGTAACGGTGAGGTTCAATAACCGCAATCACACGACCCTTGGTAGCTTCTTTTGCAGCGATCAAGGTCGCCTTAATTTCGACGGGGTGATGGGCATAATCATCAATAACTGTCACCCCTTGCCACTCTCCCACCCGCGTAAAGCGTCTCTGTATGCCTTGAAAAGAAGCAAATGCTTTTTGAATGACAGTTTCAGGAATACCACATTCAAGCGCTGTTGCTACAACACTTAGTGCATTAAGAACGTTGTGATGGCCATAAAGAGCAAGGGAAATTTCCAAACGTTGATTGTTTCTAACCAAATAAAAAGAGGATCCTTTAGAGGAAATTTGAATATTCTCAGCGCGAATATTGGCATCAGGATGCACTCCATAGGTAATACATTTTTGCTCTCCTTTAATACGTTTCCAAAGCGCATAAACTTGGGGATGGTCGATTCCTAAAATCGCAAGTCCATCTTGCGGCAAATGAGTTGTAAAAATTTCAAAGGCCCCGTAAAGCTTTTCAACGCTCCCGTAATAATCCATATGCTCAAGGTCAATATTTGTGACAACGGCAATTTTTCGTGGTAGCTTCAAAAAACTTCCATCGGATTCATCAGCTTCTGCCACGCACCATGCCCCTTGACCCACTTTTATATTGGAGCCCCATGTATTCATCACCCCGCCATTAACAATGGTTGGATCAAGACCCGCTTCTTCAAATACCCACCCCATCAAACCTGTTGTTGTCGTCTTTCCATGGGTTCCTGAGATGGCAATACCTTGGTACTCTTTCATAAGAAGAGCGAGCATTTCGGAACGATGAAGTACGGGTAGTCCCATAAGACGGGCCTCTCTTAATTCTACATTATCTTCCTTAATATCAGTGGAGATAACCACAATATCCTTCCCTTTAAGAGTCTGCGGATCATGACCTGTTGAAAGTGAGATACCTATTCTCTGAAGACGTGCAGTGTTATCATTGACAGAGAGATCGCTTCCACTTACCGCATAACCACGCTGAGCCAAGAGTTGAGCAATGCCACTCATACCGATGCCCCCCACACCGATGAAGTGAATATGTTTACCATTCAAATTATCAAGATTCATTCATTTACTCTTTCTTATACTATAATCATTTTTACAAGGTGAGACAGTCTTAATACAGCATCTGGAGCTGCCAACTTTCTTGCATTAAGTGCGGCCTCTTCTAATTTCTTCAGAGACGCCATTAATGAAGACAAATATAAAGCAACAGACTCAGGAGTAAACTCTTTTTCCCGCATTAGCCATCCCCCTTGAACATTCACCGCTTGCTGCGCATTATAAAATTGATGATCATCCATGGCATAAGGGTAGGGAACAAAGAGCGCAGGCCTTCCAACAACTGCTGCTTCCGTAACGCTTGATGCTCCTGCACGAGAAATCACAAGGTGAGAGTTTTTATATTCTTCTCCTATTGATTTAAAAAAACGTGAAAGCACAACTTGCGCTTTTGTTCTCTGATAAAGAGCATTTATTAAGCCTAAATATTCTGGACGACCTTGTTGATGAATACAAAGTCGCTTTTGAAGAGAGGGTTTTAAAAGACTTATGGCCTGCGGAATTACTTCACCAAAAATCTTTGCTCCTTGACTTCCTCCCGTGATTAAAATCTGGAAAGTCTCATTTTCCTTGGGAAGAATATAAGGTTCAGCCTTAATTTCAGGACGAACAGGAAGCCCCGTATAAATGACCTTATGGCGACATGACTTTGGAATATTTTCCACATGGGGAAAGGACGTTGCAATACGTGTTACCAGTGAAGCAAGAAAATGATTGACCCTTCCAAAGTAGGCATCCGCCTGATGAATAATCGTAGGAATACGCAAGGTTATTGCAGCCATCATCGTGGGGAAAGAGGCATATCCTCCAAAGCCAATTACAACCGCTGGTTTTATACGCTTTAGTTGATAAAGGGCGGCGAGCGTTCCAGCTATAAGCTTAGCCCCGCCTTGCACCTTTTTATGCAGTGAGCCGGATAGTTGACCTGCAGGAATTTTAACTAAAGATACATTTGGCAGCTTAAATTGATACCCGCGTGCATCTGTAAAAAAGAAAACATTATAGCCTTGAGCGCTCAATTCTTGAGCAAGCGCTTGAGCTGGAAAAACATGGCCTCCTGTGCCTCCTGCAGCAAGAACGATTGATTTTTTGAATTTACTCATACTCACCAATCCTTCGCCGCATTAATCCTAGGACCATACCCATGCCCACCGCCTGAGCAACCATAGAAGAGCCTCCATAACTGATAAAGGGAAGAGTCATTCCTTTGGTAGGAATTAAATTAAGGGTTGAGGCCATGTTAATAATAGCCTGCAATCCAAACTGGACAAGCAAGCCAGAAGAAGCAAGCACAACAAACATGTTATTTTCTTCAAAGAGTCGGAAAAAACAACGCAGCAGAATAAAGGCAAAAATAAACACCAGCCCCACACATAAAATCATGCCAAATTCTTCTCCTGCCACAGCAAAGATAAAATCTGCATGGGCATCAGGGAGAAATTTTTTCACCGTTCCTTCTCCTGGACCTTTTCCAAGAAACCCACCATTCAAAAAAGCTTCCAAAGATTGATTGATTTGATACCGATCGCCAAATTTATCCCCCACGTCAGGATTCAAAAAGTGATCCACCCGTCGCGCCACATGAGAAAAAAGGAAGTAAGATCCAAAAAGTCCACATACACCAAAGGCAAGGCCAAAGAAAATCCAAAAGAGGGGCATTCCTGCAAGAAAAAACTGAACAAACCAAACAACTGTAACGAGAGCCGTCATACCAAGATCCGGCTGCAAGAGTAAGAGACTAACTACACATAAATATAGTCCCAAGGAAATCAAATTCCCTGGAAAGGAAGCATCACTCTTTTGATTTGCAAAAAGCCAGGCACATACAACCACAAGGGAAGGTTTTATAAATTCCGAAGGTTGAAGAGAAATCCCTCCGAAATTAATCCAGCGTGAAGCACCCTTAATTTCAACGCCCACAAAAAGCGTAAAAATAAGTCCTATAAAGCTTAAACCCAAAAGACCAAGAGCAAACCACTTTATGTTTTGTAGAGAAAGGAGTGAGACGCCAATTAACATCGCGAAGGTTGGCACTAAAAAGAGAAGGTGTTTTTTGATAAAGTGAAAAGAACTCCAATGGTGTTGATCGGCAACAGCAGGACTTGCCGCCATAATAAGAAAAATGCCCAAAAGAATAAGAGACACAAGTGAAAGAAGAAGCCAGCGATCAATGGTCCACCACCATTGTCCTAGGAGGCTTGTATTTGTCCGGGCTAGAGAGAGCATCCACCTCTCCTTACTGCTTGATCATTATATCCATTGATCAGCTCGTCTACATACTGGCAAAAAGCCTCTCCCCTGGCTTCAAAATCTCGAAACTGATCAAAACTTGCGCAAGCAGGAGAGAGGAGCACTACTGCTTGTGATTTTCCCTCTTTAAAAGCAAGAGATGTGGCCCACGCGGTTGCTTCTTTAAGGCTTCCACATAAGGTATGAGGCACCTCTTTGCCTAAACATAAGGAAAAGGATGAGGCAGCCTCACCAAATAAAAAAGCATGCTCAATAAAGGGAAAATAAGGTTTAAGAACCTCGATACCGCCCTCTTTCGACCGGCCTCCTAACAACCAATAAACGGGCCTGTGTTTAAAACAAGCTAAGGCTTTCGCAACAGCCTCACCATTCGTGCCTTTACTATCATTGATAAAGGTCACATTACCTTTTTCAGCCACGATCTGTTGGCGGTGCGCAAGCCCGCGAAATGATGTAATTCCCTCAAGAATTGTCTCCTGATCTAGCCCTACCGACCGCAAAGCTCCATAGGCAGCCGCAATGTTCTGCCAATTATGTTGTCCTTGAAGAAAGGGAAGCGTGCTCAAGCTTAATACTCTCTGAGAGTTTTCATAAAGAATTCCCTCTTTCACATAAACCCCTTGGGAAAGGGTCTTACAGATTGAAATGGGAAGAAGATTGACCTGACCTGAAGCCTTCAAAGCTTCATAAATTGTTAAGCAGGGAAGGTCATCCAGACTAATAATCAAGGTATCTTGAGGATTTCCATTTTTATAAATTAATTTTTTTGCCTCAATATAACCTTCCATTCCCCCGTGCCGTTCCAAATGATCAGGAGTGATGTTCAGCAAGACACTGACATCAAAGTGAAGATGGGGTGAAATTTCTAATTGATAGGAAGAAACTTCTAAAACATAGACACCTTCTTCATCTATCGGGTGAAATTCCATAACAGGAATCCCAAGATTTCCACCGACCTCAACGGATGTCCCACTTTGTTTAAGTGTATGGCCAATTAATGTTGTTGTTGTTGACTTACCATTTGTCCCTGTAATGCCAATGTAACATGCACGGGGATGACTTTGCCATAGAACTTCAAGATCACTTATAGGTTGAACATTGGCTATTCGGGCTTGTGTCACCGCCGGATGGGGAGCAGGATATTGATGAGGAATTCCTGGACTTAAAAGGAAATGATCAATATTTTCCCACTTAATCGTCGCAATGTCCTGTAATGGAATTCCTTCTTTTTCCGCCGCTTTGCGAGCTTCTTCCTGATCGTCCCAAGCAAAAACATAAGCGCCGGCTTTACATAAGCTGTGAGCAACAGACCTCCCTGATCTCCCCAGCCCGAGAACCACAATCTTTTGATTTTTATAGTGTGTTGGAACAATCATCTCTCTAACGCAATTTAAGGGTAGTCAAGGCTAACAAAGCTAAAACAATCGAAATAATCCAAAATCTAAACACAACCGTAGGCTCTGACCATCCCTTTTTCTCAAAGTGATGGTGAATAGGGGCCATCAAGAAAATTCTTTTGCCGCCCGACAATCTAAAATAGCCTACTTGCAAAATGACGGATATAGCCTCCATCACAAAAAGGCCACCTGCGATTGCTAAAATGAATTCATGCTTTGTAATCATAGAAATCATTCCTAAAGCCGCTCCTGCAGACAGAGAGCCTGTATCCCCCATAAAAACGAGCGCAGGTGGCGCGTTAAACCATAAAAATCCAAGGCCTGCCCCGATCAAAGCACCACAAAAGATAGCAAGCTCTCCTGTTCCTGGAATAAAAGCAATTTGTAGATAATTCGCAAAAATATGATTCCCTACCAAGTAGGAAATAAGGACAAAACAAGCCGCCACACTCATCACAGGTCCAATGGCAAGTCCATCAAGTCCATCGGTCAAATTAACAGCATTAGAAGCCCCAACAATCACAAAAATCCCAAAAGGAATGTAAAAATAACCTAAATCGATAAAAATATTTTTGAAAAAGGGAAGAGATGTACTCGTGGAAAGAGCAGGCTCTCCTATGCTCATGACCGCATAGGCCCCAATTGCGCTAATTATAATTTGGATAAGAAATTTTTTCTTTCCTGAAAAACCTTTAGAGTTATTCTTTGTAAGTTTTAAATAATCATCATAAGCTCCCAAGCATCCAAAACCGAGGGTCACTAAAATAACGACCCAAATATACCTATTCTCTAAATTGGCCCACAAAAGGGTGCTCAATGTCACACCAAGCAAAAGCAGCGTTCCTCCCATGGTAGGGGTGCCTTGCTTTGTCAGCAAGTGAGAGGCAGGTCCATCATCTCGAATGGGTTGACCATGGCGTTGGTGGCGCTTTAACCATCTGATCAAAGGGGGCCCACATAAAAAACTAATAAAAAGGGCGGTGAGTAGGGCTGAGACTGTACGAAAGGTAATATACCTAAACACATTGAAGAAAAGAATGTCATGGCCGTAAAGGGTGTAAAGATAATAAAACATATTTAGCCCACCCTTTTCCTTTTCTTTTCTTGAAGTGTGAGAAGAGCCTCAACGATAGGTTTGACACGCGTCCCTAAAGAGGCCTTAACACTGACGATATCTCCCGATCGTACTGCTTTTAAGACAAGGGGCATTAACTCCAAAGAAGTAGGGGCATACCCCCCCTTGAGGGAATTTGGGAGAGAAGCAAATAGCGATGCCATATACGGCCCGCAGCAGAAAACAAGATCAATCTTGTTTTCTAAAAGATCTTCCAAGAGCTCTTCGTGGCGCTTTTGCGAAAGACTACCTAACTCTCGCATATCTCCAATAACAGCAATTTTCCGCCCCTGGCCACTTTTGCCTAGAACAGCAAGAGCCGCTTTCATGGACGTAGGGTTGGCATTATAGCTTTCATCAATGACTGTATAATCGCCCTTATACCATTGTCCTCGCCCCGAAGGGGGCTTTAAGGCTGCAAGAGAACGCGCTGCTTTTTTGACATCCGCGCCAGCTAAGAAGGCACCGCCTAAAGCTGCAAGACTATTTAGCGCCCAATGAAGGCCAGGCATCGGAAGGCTATAGAAGAGAAGCTCTCCCTGAATTACAGCCGTAATTTGACTTTCTTCTTCCTTCCCTTCCCAAGAGAGGAGCCGGAAATCAGCCTTTTCCGATTGGCCAAAAGAATAAACCTTAAGGCCTTGTTCTAGAGCCAACTGAGAGAGAAGCAAATAGTGAGCGTTATCTCCATTTAAAAGGACGGGAGCCCCTTTTCCCATGGCTTCAAAGATTTCCGCTTTAGCACGGGCAATATCTTCTTCTGATTTAAAGAACTCGACATGGGCTTCAACAACAGTTGTAATGATTGCAATGTGCGGCTTTATCATATGGGTTAAAAGCCGAATTTCACCAGGATGATTCATCCCCACTTCAAAAATGCCGAATTCCGTTTTTTTAGGCATGCGCGCCAAAGTTAAAGGAACGCCCCAATGATTATTATAACTCGACACGCTGCCATGAGTGAATCCTTGATCTTTTAAGGCCGCCTTCAGCATATCCTTTGTACTGGTTTTCCCAACGCTTCCCGTAACAGCAATACGCTTTGCGCTCGAACGTTCTCTTGCCGCTATCCCTAGTTTTTCTAAAGCTCTTAGCGTATCCTCCGCTACAAGCTGGGGCAGAGAGGCTTCAGACAGGTGAGAGACAAGGGCTGCTGAAGCGCCCTTTTCACAAGCATTCTCAAGAAAGAGCTCCCCCTCCCCTTTCTCTCCCTTAAGTGCTACAAAAAGATCACCCTTTTCAAGGGTACGCGTATCAATAGAAATCCCAGAACATACCCATGAGTCTGTTGAAATCCCTCCTGTTATTTTATCAACATCCTGTGAATTCCAAAGTATGCTCACGGGTTCATGCATTTTTGAACCTCTTCAACATCATTAAAGGGAAGAGCTTTATCTCCAATTAATTGGTAAGTTTCATGACCTTTACCGGCAATCAAAACAACATCTCCTGGTACCATCTCTTTTAAAGCCGTTTGAATCGCTTCACAGCGGGAAGCAATCTCGCTTGCTTCAGGACATTTTGCAAGTATTTGTTGCCGAATTTCTGCAGGGTTTTCATAACGCGGATTATCATCGGTGATAATAACCTTATCTGCCAAGCGACGGGCTATATCTCCCATTTCAGCTCTTTTCATAGTATCTCGGTTTCCTCCACAGCCAAAAACAACCGTGAGCTTGCCCTTCGTATGAGGCCGTAAGGAGAGAAGAGCTAATTTTAAACCATCAGGCGTATGAGAATAATCAACATAAATATCTTTTGCGGCTTGCTCAAGACGCCCGGGAACACCCTTCAAGTTTCCACATGCCGCAATAGCGGATGAAGGATTTTCTCCACAAGCTATCACTGCACCTAAAGCGGCAACGGCATTATAAACTTGAAACTCCCCTACTAGAGGCAAATTGAAATCATATATTTTCCCCTCAACGTTAAGAGAAACATTCTGACTTCCAGGTTGAGGCACAATTGAGTTAATTCGTATTGTTTCTCCCGCCTTACCAAAACTAATTATCTTTAAAGATCGCCTTTGACAAAGATTCCTTAGCTTTTCATATTCAAGAATATCTGTATTGAGGATCGCACAGGTATCACGCACCATAATTTCTTCAAAGAGACGACATTTTGCGTCAAAATAGGCTTCCATGGTTTGATGATAATCTAAATGATCATTCGTAAAATTAGTAAAGACAGCCGCCTTAAGTCTGACCGAGTCTAAACGATGTTGGTGAAGGCCATGACTTGAAGCTTCAAAAGCCAAATGATCTATTTTCTCTTCCTTGAGGGATTGTAGTATCTGATGAAGCCGAATGGGGTCGGGCGTATTTAATCCTGCTGTTCCCGTAGGTGGGGGCAAAGGGCGACCTTCAATGACAAGGCCTAAAGTGCCCAAACTTGCAGCCGACAGATTTAATTGCGCCCAAATCTGCCTTGTAAACGTCACAATAGACGTTT
Organism: Alphaproteobacteria bacterium; assembly: GCA_021731585.1. Lineage (GTDB taxonomy): Bacteria > Pseudomonadota > Alphaproteobacteria > UBA9655 > UBA9655 > UBA9655. The sequence goes on along the minus strand of JAKFXB010000129.1, from coordinate 10,422 downwards.
TACCATTCGTTCCTGTAACAGCAACAATAGTCTCAGGTTGCAGAGGATAATAGGCTGCAGCAAGCATACTCGCTACTTTGCGTACTTCTTGACTGACAAAAAAAGAAACATGTGGGTAAGAATTTTTTATGTCAGATCCGATTTGTTCTTTAAACTCAAGAGGCACAATAATACCGCCAGCGCCTCGATCAAGAGCTTCTTTAATATACGTTGTCCCATCATATTGAGTTCCAGGGATGGCAATAAAAAAACCGCCTTTTTCAACGGTCCGCGAATTGATGCTAAGAGAGGCTGGCTCATTAACAAGCTTGCCTAAGGGAGTTAAGATTCCATTATTAATTAAGGCAGATAAGTTCATTGTCTTAGGTCCTTGCATCATGGGTAGCCTTGGCATGAATAAATTGAGGACTTTCCGCAGACTCATGTTTTTCTTCATTTACGGGAACTACTTGAAGCAAAGGAGCAATTCGCGAAATAACCTTTCCAGCGATCGGCGCTGCATTCCACCCAGCTGCATTAAATCCATAGGTTTCTTTAATTGCCTGAGGACGGTCCACCATAATCAGAACTATATATTGAGGACGACTCATTGGGAAGACCCCAACGAAAGAAGTCATATTACTTCCCTTTTTATAGGCTTTTCCAGACAGAATATTTGCCGTTCCCGACTTTCCACCCACCTCATAATTTTTGACCTGCGCCTTTTTACCTGTTCCTTCCGCAACAACCCTATGCATCAATTGACACATTATCTTAGAAGTTTCTTTTGAAACGATCTGAACACCTTGATCACTTTGAGTATTCTCTTTTTTCAAAAGAGTTGGCTTATTCATCATACCTTTATTTACAATGCCTGCTATGGCTGTGACAAGCTGTAAAGGACTGATGGAAATTCCATACCCATAAGAAGCAGTCATAGTTGTAACCTCGCTCCAACTTTTGGGAAAAATAGGAGTCCCAACTTCAGGAATTTCTATCGAGGACGTTTCAAAAAAGCCCAGTTTTTTGAAAAATTGTTGTTGACGTTCAGAACCAACTTGCATGGCCATTTTTATAGCCCCAATATTGGATGACTTAGTAAAAATCTCAGCCACTGTTAAAGGTGGGTTAACATGCGGATAATCTGTTATCTTAAAACGACCAATATGAATAGGGGCTCTTACGTCATAAATTGTTGAAATACTTGCGATTTTACTTTCCAAGAAGAGGGCGGTGTTAAAAATTTTAAAGCTTGAACCCATCTCATAGGCTCCTAAGGTAATTCGATTAAAAAGAGCGTCTTTTTGCGACCCTATTTTCCCCACCTGATTTGGATCAAAATCAGGAAGAGAGACCATACCCAAAATCTCACCTGAGCGTACATTCATAATGATGCCCGCTCCTCCTTCAGCATGAAACTTTTCAATGCCCGCTAAAAGCTCGTCTCGCAAAGCATGCTGCACACGAATATCAAGACTTAATTGTAGAGCATTTTTCTCAGATAAAAGATACTGGTCAAATTTTCTCTCAACCCCACTTAGCCCCTCATTATCAATATTCGTAAAGCCTAGGATGTGAGAAAATAATTCCCCATGGGGATAAACCCGTCTTTCATCAGAGCGAAAATAAATACCAGGAATTCCCAGACGCATAATCTCTGCCTGTTTCTGAGGCGTAAGGTGCCGGGCGAGCCAGATGAAAGCTTTATCTGATTTAAGCTTTTGTATGGTTTCTTGAGGATTTAATTCAGGCAACACTTGCGCCAGTTTTTCTGCTGCCTCTTTCGAATCGATCACCACTTTGGCATTGGCATAAAGAGAGGATGTGGTCAAACTTGTGGCAAGAAGCTCTCCATTACGATCCACAATATCTGCACGAAAGCTGGTCCCATGGGGAGAGAATGCAAATTTATGGCCTTCTCCAAGGCCTCGTATCAAACTGACATCCACAAGCCGAAAAGCAATCACAAGAAAAGCCAAGATAAAAGTACACGCCACAACTAAGAGGCGCGCTTTTGCCATATCTAAATTTTGACGGAGTGATTTAGCCTCACGCCAAGAAGTTGCTTCATAAAACTCTTCAGGAATATAAAGCTTACGTGGGCTCATTCATCCGCCTTCATTGTAGCAAGGTGAGGTCTAGGCAACGTTCTTGCAAAATCATCTTTTAAGTCGAGATCACGACTAACGGCTAGGATTTGGTTCGTCTTCATTGGCGTAATATCCAAAAATTTTTGGGCCAGATTTTTAAGGCGCTGAGGCTCGTTTAAATGACTCCATTCCGCCCTTAAAATATGTATACTCTCTTTTTCACGTCGAATTTGCTGCGTGGTTTTTGATATTTTTTGTTCAATTTCAACAACTTCGTGTTTAACTTTAAAAAGAATACATCCTAGAATAAGAGAAAGAACAAAAAAGAGAGAGGTGGAACGGGACATTTAGGCCTCTCCTTCTGTACGAATAGCCCACCGCAATTTGGCAGAACGGGCGCGAGGATTCACTTTAATTTCCTCTTCTGTTGGCAGAAGAGCTTTTCGATCTTTCATTTCAAAAAGGGGCTTTTGACGCGGCGCATCGGGAAGATGCCTTGAGGCGTGAGGAAGTCCCCCACTTCGCTTTTTCAAAAACATTTTTACAATACGATCTTCAAGAGAGTGGAAACTTACAACAACCAAACGGCCACCCCCTTTTAACAATTTTTCAGAAGCTTCAAGTCCACGCTCCAACTGCCCCAGTTCATCATTCACATAAAGGCGGAGCGCTTGAAAGGTTCGCGTTGCAGGATCAAACCCTTTTCTTTCAAAGCCGACAATAGAGCGTACCAATTCGGCAAGCTGGCCGGTTGTATGAAAGGGCCGCTTTTCAACAATGGTTTTAGCAATGGCGCGGGAGCGGCGCTCTTCCCCATAAACCCATAAAATGCGAGCAATTTCTTTAGCTTCAAAGGTGTTAACCACATCAGCAGCGCTCAATCCCTTTTTTTCCATGCGCATATCGAGGGGACCATCCACTTTAAAAGAAAAGCCGCGCTCTGGATTGTCAATTTGCGGAGAGGAAACGCCTAAATCAAAAATAATTCCATCGTAGGTTTTTTCTGGAACAAGACTTACGAGATCCCCAAATTTTCCTTCAACAAAGAAGAAGCGTTCCTTATACTTTTTTTTAAAATCCTCAGCACGCGCTGAAGCCTCTGGATCACGATCACACCCAATTACCGTACATGCAGCTTTATCTAAAATAGCCCCCGTATAGCCACCTGCCCCAAAGGTCGCATCAATATAGGTTTCCTTGTTTTGAGGGGAAAGGGTTGCAAGCACTTCCGAAAGCATGACAGGATTATGACTCATCGGGGCCTCTTAGCTTTAAGATGGACTGCTTTTCTTGAACCCTCTGGCGCGCTTCTTTTTGGTGCTCTTCAAACAGCACTGGATTCCATATTTGGAAAGTCGCACCGCGCCCCACAAAAGCCACTTCCTCTTTAATTTTGGCATGGTCCAGCAGCAAACCAGGCAGAATAATGCGGCCATCTCCATCTAAAGACAACATTTGCGAATCGGCAAAAATGGTGGCTGTCAAATCATCTTGGGTTTCAGAAAAAAGATCCAGCTGATCCACGCTATCGCTTAACCGTTGCATACGATCAATTCCCATCCCTTCAACAGCAGAAAGCTTATAAGAGCGAAAAGCAACGATGCCCTGAAAAGACTGCCCAGACAAAGCAAGACGAAAAGAAGCGGGCACAGAAACGCGCCCCTTTTTATCAAGCTTATTAATGAAGGTAGACAGAAATAGTTTCATTTTTCCTCTTACACATCTTCTCTTCACCACTGATGGGACAAAGAGACATATTTCTGGTATATCACGGGAAATTATGGGATTCAACGGGATAATCTGGGATGAAAATGAATCACAGAGTTATCCACAAGTCTTTGTCGAAAATAATTGAGGAATAACGACGCTACTCCAAGAGTAATATATTGTTTTTTAATAATTTTAAAAGACTACAAAGAGAACAACCTTTAAAAGGAATGACTGATAGTAAAAAGTTATCCACTGGAAAAATTAAGGCTAAAAAGACAGGGTTTTAAAAACCCTGCCAAAAAGATTAATCTCTATAATCACATTCGCATGCAATTGGCTTCTCTTCTGTAGGACAGAGCCTTGAATTTTTTTGATTTGAGTGGCCCAATACATGAGTGTAATTCATCCTACACATGTTTTCACATAGAATCCTCGGATTATTATCAGCTACACAGCCTGTAAATACATTGTGATGCAAGTCTGCCTTACTTGTTGAGTTTGCGCCCACCAAAATAAGTAAGGCCATAGCCGTCATTGATAATGTTTTCATTGTCTCCTCCTTTTTTTTGTATGTAATGATCTATTGTCTGATCGTTTCAAAGGCTATAATAAGAAAAATATTAAGACGGAGTTAAGCTCCGTGAACAAAATTTTGCAAGGACAATATATAAAATCCAGCTGTCATCCCCGCGGAGGCGGGGATCCAGAAGTTCTTTGAAACAGAAAGATTATTTTTTGTCCACAAAAACACATTACAACTCACCTTTTTCCTGGATCCCCGCCTCCGCGGGGACGACACCCAGGCGAATTTTTAGGATCTCACTCATAAGATAGTCCTTTCCTCTGCTCTTAAATTTTGTTCACGGAACCTAAGACATCATACTCCTCTTCAAGTCCGTCTCTCATTTTTCCTGACTTGAGATGCCTCTCTTTCAACAAGAGATTCCAAAACAACTGTAAAACAACAAAGGGAAAAACATTATGAATAAGAGATTACTCCAAGGTCTGGTAGTGGCCACCTTCTCTATAATATTTACAAGCGGGAGTCTCATCGCAATGAATGATAAAGACTATAATTGCCAAATGGCTTGCTTAGACCAACATAAAAAATGCAAAAGGGAATGTAATAATCCATCCGAACCTGGTTCCCCAGGGTGTTCAGAAATATGCGATGAGACAAGAAAAAACTGCTTGGATCAGTGTAAGTAATGGATCATCAACGTGGCTAATTCTAAAATAAAGGTCCCTTAAAAGGAACTTTAGAAAAGACAGAGCGGCGTTGTTGCGTCTACAGCTGAAAAAGTCACAGCAGGGAGACGTCATTCGAACTCAGAGAGTCAAACAAACTGCCCAACCCTCTCTGTGTTTTATGGGCTTAACAACTTTATGAAAGGAATATCACCATGCAAAATAAATTTCTCCGGACATCCGTACTGACTCTAGGAGTCTTCACGTCGGCTTTAACCTTGATGAACTCTCAGACCCAGGCCGATAACAAGTGCCTTTGTTCATGTGAGGCTCCTACAGAAATAGATTATCAAATAGATATTTTACGCTTGAATATTTTTACCAAAGACAAAGCAGCCTGTGACCACACATGCAAGATGTATACAAAAGATCCTGCTTACAGAGGGCACTGTGGGGCTATATAGCTTCTGATACAAGTGAGACAAAAAGGTAGTTGTAGTAGGGGCTGTAAAGTGGAAGATAAAGCGATAGCTTTATCCCCATTTTACACCCCCTTTTGCGACCTGAAAAAACGTTTGTTGAGAGAATTCAAATAGGTTTTGAGTATTGAAAAAAACACCCCATCCCTACTAATGGGTCTGCGCCTAAAATTAACGCAGGAAGCTTTCTGATGACCAGCTACACACTCGACTTTGACAGATGGGAGGCGAAGAAAATTTCCTAAAACCGCCATAGGGAAAGCAATACAAACAAAGGTAAGAGAATTACAACAGACCATGTCATATAGCCAAAAAAACTAGGCATGACCACCTTGCGCCCTTCGGCGATGGCCTTCACCATAAAGTTGGGTGCATTGCCAATATAGGTCATGGCTCCTAAAAAGACAGCTCCTAAAGAAATGGCCTCAAGGGTATGGGTCAGAATAGTCATCAACGTCGCCGCTTCGCCCCCCGCCATGTGAAAGAAAACAAGGTAGGTGGGTGCATTATCCAAGAAGGACGAAAGCCCTCCCGTCAGCCAAAAATACATCATATTATTAGGCTCTCCATTGACCTCTACAAGAGAGATAAGAGGAGCTAATGCTCCTTCATGGCCCGCGCCAAGAATAGCAATTACCGGAATGACTGTCATAAAAATACCAAAGAAAAGTTTGGCAACTTCCTTTAAAGGCTCCCAAGAAAAATGATTTTCTTTGTGAACTTCTGAAGGGGTAAAAAACCAAGAGGCAAGGGCAAGGAGAATGAGCCCCCCATCTCGCAGAAGGTTAGAAAGTTCTATAAAAACGCCTCCAATATTTAAGGAAATATCAGACTGCCAAATGCCGCTCATAAGGACGAGCCCAATAACACCGATAAAGAGAAGGCCATTGTATTTCCCCTTTAAAGTTATCCCTATGGGCCGATGGCGCAAGGGATGCCCTTCCTTCCAGGTAAAATATGAATCCACCCCATAAAAAAGGAGCAGGAGGGGAACAGTAATCAAAATTAAGTCAAATCCCAACTTTTGCAGCGGCCAGAAAAAGTCCACCCCATTTAAAAATCCCAAAAATAGAGGTGGATCTCCAAGGGGGGTTAAAACGCCTCCTACATTCGCTACAAGAAAAATAAAAAAAATCATCTGATGGACACGCGCCTTTCGATGTTCATTAATGTGCAGAAGGGGCCTCACCAAAAGCATAGCTGCCCCTGTTGTCCCAATCCAGCCTGCTAAAAACGTTCCCACACCCAGCAAAGCTGTATTCACCAAGGGAGTGCCCGGTGATTGAATATCAATTTTTATGCCCCCTGAAATGGTATAAAGGGCTGAAATAATGATGATAAAGGGCAGGTAATGGTGGAAAAAAGTTTGGGCAACTTCCTGCCAGGCTAGAGTGAATCCAAAAAAGTTAATAAGTGCAAAAATGGTCATCACGGACCACAACAGCGCAATCTTCCCATAATGATTTTCCCAAATATGAACGGCAAGAAGAGGCATGAAAGCTAAGGATAAAAGCATTCCCACAAAGGGAAGACCCCACCATAAACTTAATTCTTGCCCGGACAAACTCCCCCCTACCGCAAAAAGAGGCGCTGGGAGCAACAAACCGAGTGTAAGAAAAAATATTTTTACGCCCATTTCTGGTCCTTCTTCTTTTGATTGTAGTTTAAGATGAGGAAACGCTTGAGGAAAGGTCTTTTTAAAATTTTCTCCCACTCATGCCATTATTCATCAATCAAAACCTTAAGAAATTTGATTTTAAAATATAAATTTCAAGAAAAGCTAGCTATTTTAGTATTTTCACTCTATATACAGCTTATCTCTTTCAATATTTACAAAGTCTGGTCATTAAATGTCATCATTTTCAACGTTTGAACTCCCCTCATTTTTGAGTGATTCCCTTAAGCGTTTGGGTCTTACAGCACCTACGCCCATACAAGAAAAAGCAATTCCTGAAGGGCTCAAAGGTCACGATATTTTAGCCTCCGCCCAAACAGGGACGGGAAAAACAATGGCTTACCTTCTTCCACTTATTACAAACTTAATGAAGAATCCGCAATCGAAAGCCCTGATCTTAGCTCCAACCCGTGAGCTTGCCGCTCAAATTCAAGAAGCAGCTCGTTCTCTTGTCACAGGGCAGATGGGAAGCGTGCTTTTAATTGGTGGCGACCCCATGATGAAGCAAATTTCTAACCTAAAGAGAAACCCACGGCTAATTATTGGCACCCCAGGGCGGGTTAATGACCACCTGAACAGAAGAACTCTCAAGCTCCATGAAGCCAGCTTTTTGGTTCTGGATGAAGTGGATCGCATGCTCGATATGGGCTTTAGTGAGGCTTTAAAGACAATTATGCCGCACCTTGCGAAAGAGCGCCAAACCTTTATGTTTTCAGCCACAATGGCCGAAGATATCAAAAAACTCTCCCTTACTTATTTGAAAAACCCACAACTCATCACCGTAGGCTCAACACGTGAGCCTGTCTTAAAAATTAAACAAGAAACACGGCATACGACAGCAAATGAGAAATTTCCTTCTCTTCTAGAAGAGTTAGGATCACGAGAAGGCAGTGTCATTATCTTTGTTAAAACAAAGCATGGCGCTGATCGCCTTGCGGTCAAGCTTAGTCAGCAAAAACACCCTGCCTCTGCCATTCATGGTGATTTGAAGCAACGCAAAAGAGATTCAGTAATTCAAGATTTTCGTAAACTCAAGACACGCATCATGGTCGCAACAGACGTCGCTGCGCGCGGCCTTGATATTCCTCATATTATGCATGTGATTAACTATGATCTTCCGCAATGCCCTGAGGATTATATCCATCGAGTCGGACGTACAGGACGTGCAGGAATGGAAGGCTTTGCCCTTTCTTTTATAGCTCCCGAAGATAATATAAAATGGCGTCGAATTCATAATTTGATAAACAACAAAAATGAGCCAAAAGGAGGATCAAGAAGTGAAGATCCTTCTCATAAAAGAAAGAAAAAATCACGCCCCTTTGATTCAGAGAAAAAATCAAGGTCATTTGGTTCTGAAAAAAAACAGAGAGCATTTGATGCTGACAAAAAATCGAGGCCCTTTGATTCTGACAGAAAACCAAGACCCTTTGGCTCTGAGAAAAAGACAAGACCTTTTGATTCCGAAAAGCCACGGCCCTTTGATCCCGACAGAAAGTCAAGACCCTTTGGTTCTGAGAAAAAGGCACGACCTTTTGTTTCCGGTGGCGTTATTGGGACTAAGAAAAAACCTTCAAAGAATAATTCTTGGAAGAATCAGAGATCCGCTTATAAGGGTTAAGATCCCTTCTTCACTTTGCTGGAAACTTTGTGAAACCAATACAAAATTGCAAGGAAAACGATAAGTCCTAAAACGTCTGTCGACTCCGCGAGAGCCGTAGGAACGGCCTTAAACACACTTGTACTTTGGTAAGCCACAAAAGGAATCGCAATTAAAATGCCTACAATCGCTTCTCCCGCAATAAGCCCTGAAGCAAACAAAAGTCCCCGCCGTTCAACAGTCGCTTTTTCAGAAGCGTTTGCCTTACTTTTTTGAAGAATTTTTTGGGAAAGAGCCGCCAGAATTCCTCCTATAAGCAAAGGAACTGTAACATCAAGAGGCATATAAATACCCACAGCCACAGCAAAAATGGGAAAACGCCACTTTGACTCTGCCTTCTTTAAAGCACGATCGATAAAAAGGACAACAATACCAAGAGAGATACCTGTGATAATCATACTCCAATCCATGGATTGATTAAAAATGGCTTGAGAGACGGCTGCCATCAGAGCCGCTTTTGGAGCACTTAAAGCTTGAGCCGGATCCATTCCTTCCCGAGGAAGGACTTCACCAAATCCATAAGCTTCAAATAAAAGCTGAAAAATAGGCGCCAACACAACTGAAGAGACAAGAACCCCTAAAATCAACATGACCTGCTGCTTCCACGGTGTTGATCCCACCAATTGGCCTGATTTTAGATCTTGCATGTTATCTCCCGCAATACCCACAGCACACCCAATGAGAGCCCCTAGTAAAATGGTAATCCCAGCAGCACTGAGAGTGGCGTTTGCATCCTCCCAAAAATCGGGCTGCAGGCTAAAAAATACTAAAAGGGCACAGGAGACAATCAAAATTACCATAAGGATCATCCCTGAAATAGGACTACTCGATGTTCCCAAAATGCCACACATGTATGAGGACATGGCGCTACCAAGCGCGCTGAGGAAAAAGGCGAGTATTGTAATCAACAAGCCGGTCACAATGACAAATGTAAAAGAAAAATGTAGTCCGCTTGTTACAATAATATGATTGAAGATCATATAGATGGGCAAAATAAGGAGAGCCACGCCAAAGGCCACATAGGTAATCGGAATATCAAACTCAGTTCGCACAATCTTTGATTTTCCCTCGGTTTTAATTTTTTGAACGGCTTCAAGAGACGCTTTAATAGCTCTTCGCAAAGGTTCAATCAGCTCTATGATCATCCATAAGGCCCCAAAAATCATCATTCCCACTCCTACAATGCGAATTTTTGAGTTCCAAATTTCCACAGCCGCCGTATAGGCATTCCCTGTATCTAACGGCAAACTGTAAAAAAGACCAAAAAGGGGCACGCCCACAAACCATGCCAAAATAGCCCCCGCAAAGGTAGCAAAGGCAATTTGAAGGCCCACGATATATCCCGCTCCCACCAAGGCTAAAGAGAACCCTGCACTCACCCCCACAACAGTATTTCCAGCACGACCCCAAATGTTAATGCTATCGGCTAAAAACTGAAATCCACTTTGGCAAAATTTTATGATGGCCGCAGCTAACCCCGCGAATACAATCTCTTTAGCAGCCGTCGTGTCTCCTCCTGCTTTTAAGACTTCAGCTGTTGCAACACCCTCAGGAAATTTAAGATCACTTTCAATAACCATTGCACGCCTTAAAGGCACAGATAAAAAGACCCCTAAAAGGCCACCAACGACTGTCAAGCTGATC
>JAKFXB010000109.1 GCA_021731585.1 Alphaproteobacteria bacterium | reverse complement strand
TAGTTATGCGGGAAGCACTCTGGCTCTTAAAGCAAAGTCTTGGGCTTATGAACTTTTTGGATATAACAAGCCTGTTATGCGTGAGAATGTTCATCAGACACATCGCGATAAAATCTCTGAGTAGCGTATTAGATGAACTATTTTTGATGTTTTATAATAAATATAGAATAAAAAATTCAATTTTATTCAAAAAAATAAAAAGGAAAATTTATTTATGTTGAAAAAAATTTTTCAAGCATTTATCATTACTTATATGGCAATTATTATCACTTTGACACCTGTCATAAGCATGATTGAAGGGGAAGACATAGAAGTTAAGGAACAACGTAGCCTTTTACAAAATCGTAAAGTTGCGGAAGATGTAGAAGATAATAGACGTACAACGCACTGGGGCTTTTCTCACTGGGTTTCTGGAATAGGAGAATATTTTGAAAGATGCTTGTGTTGTGGAATTGCTGAGAAGACTGATGGAGTTTATATTCATAATATCACAAGAAATGGCCACACAAGCTCTCATAGTACTGATTGCTTTTTAGTTGATCCCGACACTGGTTGGTGTGACAATCCCATTACTGGCACTCTCTATTGTCCATTGGTAGCGATATCTCATTTCTGCTGTCTACCTATCGTTGCCTGTTGTTGTCGTGATGAAGATCGCTGGGTGCTAGTAAACAAACGACATTAAAGGTAAGAGGTTGTAATATTTTTTCGCAAGTATTGAGTTAGCTATCTATAAATCAGAATCCATTTTTCTCTTCATAAGGTTAAGAAAGGTTTCTCAATTTTTATCATACACACCTAAGCCACTGACACGAACAAACTCAAAAAATTTTAGTGCACGCTATCGTATTCTTGAGACCTTAGGGAATCTTCAACCTGAAAAGCGAAAGCCCGTTATAGATCTATTAAAGAACCATTTCTTTCCTATTTTTGAAGATCCTTTTACTATAGAAAGAGCTCTAGATGTATTTAGCCAACCTTCTATAAAAGAATCTGAAGAAATAATTCAGCTCATAAAGCCAGTTTATCCTCCCTTTCAAAATCTTACTCAACGCGAGCAAGATAGTTTATTTAAGATGATACAAGCTCTACTCAACTTAGACGGAGAAAGTCGGAGCACAGTTTTTAAATGGGCTCAACCTTTTATAATGCCACACAAAACTAATAAAAAGCCGTATTTAAACTTTCATGATGTGAATAACAATGCCTCTCTAATAACTGTATTTTCAGCCTTACCTGCTGATACCATTGAAGAATTTTCTCAACAATTGCGAGATGCGAGGACCCACTTAACAGTATATGGACCACGAGATCTTTATGGTAAAAATAAGCATTTGGGTACCTAAAAACCTGGAGAAGAAATTAAAATAAGTGTTATAATTTTTGGATAAAAAGAAAATGGAGACGGTATGAATAGATAGTCAACTGAGTTGACATGAGGATATAAAAGATCTTCAGGGTAGATAGGTGGCAGGGTGTATAAAATCCTTGAGGCCCCGATGACTGTCCAGGAATGAACAGGAACGGGACTAGACCTCGTAATGGAGACTGCCCGCCCCTGTCACCGAATGGCCGCCGTGAGGCTCATTGATAAGTGATGATCTCGTATAGGAGTGTGGAGCCATCCGTCTGAAGTATCTACCTCAATAACATCAATTTTATACCAAAGAAGGATAAAAATATGACACGCTATATCGGAGTTGATTTGCATACAAATAATTTCACCACTTGTATCTTACAAGAAGGTCAGGAGGACATCATCCAAACTCTTCCCTTGCAAAACGGAGGATTAGAGCAGTTTATTCGCAAATTGCAAACTGAAGATGAGATAGCTGTGGAAGCAACAGGCAATGCCTCTCATTTTTGCAGACAAGTTAAACCTTACGTTAAGAGAGTTGTTATTATTGCTCCTTGGCAATTTGAGGTCATTCGTCGTTCAGTTAAAAAGACAGATCGTCATGATGCGAGAACCATTGCTTTCTTTTTATCCAAAGACATGCTGCCTGAGGCTCACCAAAAAGATGAAGGTAAAGAGCAACTTGCTTCTCTCATTGCTACCCGAGATCAGTTAGTCAAACTGCGGGTTTCTTTGTTGGGGAAAGTTCACGGAATGTTTGTCCGGCATGGATTGAAGGTTAAGAAGGAAGTCCTAACATCACAAAAAGGATTTAACACTCATGTAGCTAGTTATGCATGGAGTCCTCTTGAAAAGATAGAGTTAGAAATTATCCAAAGTCAACTTAACAGCCTTCTTGAAAACATCAAAAAGCTTGAAAAAGAAATTAAGGCTTTTGCTCAAATCCTTAAAGGGTATGACAATCTGATTAGCATTAAAGGGATTGGTCCTCTTTCAGCGGCGGTGATGTTAACCCATATTGCCCAGATTGAAGACTTTAAAGACCCTGGCAAATTAGCAGCTTACTTTGGAATTACACCAAGAGTCAGTCAATCTAATGCCACATGTACCACAGGCAGAATCACAAAAAGGGGAAACAAAATCGCCAGAACCACTCTCGTGCAATGCACATTGATTGCCAAGCGATATAGCCCTTATTTAAACAATTTTTACGAAAAAATAAAAGCAAAACGAGGAACAGGAAAAGCCATCATTGCAACGGCCAGAAAGCTCCTCAACACCATCTTCTATACCCTCAAAAATAATTGGGTCTTTGAAGATTTTACAAAATTTAAATTTAAATCTTGCAATCAATCATAGGAGGGCTTTATGATTCAACCAGGACTTTTTGACATGGAAAGGCGCTTAGAAACTCTCTCCAAGTTTGGAGATCCTTTAGAAAAACTCAAGGAAGTGGTAAATTTTGAAGTCTTTCGGAAAGTAAATTGAGATAGGGTTAGGTTTTTCAGATAGGTCTAAGGGAGGGCGCCCTCCTTATGACGCTGTTCTCATTTTTAAGATTTTAGTCCTTCAGACACTTTATTCTCTTTCAGATGAGCAAACAGAATATCAATTAAGGATAGATTGAGCTTTATGAGATTTTTGGGCCTGTCACTTTCTGAAAGTGTCCCAGATGCAAAGATTCGGGGACTTGGCATCTTTGCAGGTATCTTAAGCGTTAGAGCATCTGATTTCATACCATCTTGTCCGAAATTATTCTCTGTGTTAGTCTTATTTTAACGAAGATTAAAATAGAATTAAATCCGAAGGGGAGACTCCTTCTAGGATCCATGTCAAAACCGACTTAACAAACGGCAAAGGGGATAACCATTATGGATAAAAAACTTCTCTTGATACTAACCTCGCAATTTGTAGTTAGATAGATAAATCTGCTTATACAACATACGTTAAATCCGAACCAAAAGTTGGATAAACAAGAACCATCTCTTTAATTTGATCAGAGCTGATGCCATGTTTCATAGCAAGAGTTAGAAAATTGATAAGTTCGGGCGCATCATGACCAATGATATGGGCTCCTATGATTTGGTTCGTTTTTTTCTCAATCAACACTTTTGAAAAGGCAACTGACTCAGCATAGGTACGTCCAGAAAGCCAAGAAGTAAGATCATTGGTTTTTACAACAAACTCTAGATTTTTCTTCCTTGCTTCACCTTCAGTAAAGCCAACGCTTGCAAGCGCTGGAATGGTGAAAATACAGCTCGGAATTGCAGAATAATTAGGAGAAATCATCTTCACATTCGTAAGATTATGCCCAACTATTTTTCCTTCATACGTTGCAACTGGAGAAAGTTGAGCGCTACTTGTTGGATCTCCTGCAACAAAAACATCAGGATTTGAACGGCTCCTTAAAAATTCATCAAGAAAGATATAATGTCCTTCATGCTCAATATGGGCTGCTTTTAAATTAAGTTTATCAACATTGGGGACGCGTCCCGCTCCGTTGGCCACAAGGTCAGCATGAATGCTTTTTTCTTGCCCATCTTGGAGAAAGTGGACAGAAAATCCAGAATCATTGTCTTTGATATTTTTAATCTCAACATTCGTGAGGATTGTAATGCCAAGTTTTTTGCTCTCTAAAACGAGCTTCTCAACGATTTCTTCCTCCCATTGGGGAAGAGCTCGTGAGGCTATTTCTAAGAGGGTTACTTTCACACCTGCCCGAGCGAAAACATGTGAAAATTCAAGACTGATTACCCCCGCTCCAATAAAGAGGAGAGAGGGCGGGAGGTCCTCAAGCTCAAGTATATCATCGCTTGAAATAACATGATGAAACCCTTCTATGGGAAAAGTTCGAGGACGTGATCCAGTAGCAATGACAATTTTCTTTGCCTCATAAAGGATATTATTGACAGCAAGTGTATGCTCATCAACAAACTTGGCGGATCCTCGAATTAATTCAATGCCTTTATGATGTAAACTATTTTCAAAAGAAGGTGAAAGAGGACTGATGATCTCCTGTTTTCGTTTGATCAGTTGAGGCCAATCAATAGAGGGTTTTCCAACATGGATATGATGTGAGGAGGCGTGATTGATTGTATCGATAACTTCTGCTGCTGCCACCAATACTTTTTTGGGGACACACCCCCTCAAGGGACAAGTGCCACCTATGCCATCTTTTTCAATAATGGCAACCGATAATCCAGCTTTTCTAGCAACCGCTGAAGCTGCTAAGCCGGCATTGCCCGCCCCGATAACAATAACATCAAATGTTTGTTTCATTTTTTCCTCTTTTTTCTCTCTCGGGTCAACTGGGCTTTGTCCACAAGTTAATAACAAAGCTTTTCCAGGATCTCCTTCTTAAAATTAACATGCTTAAACCTTAAGTTACTCCTAGTATAAAATCTTAAATAGAAGCCCAGAATACCATGGAAAAGCTAAGAGAGCGATTGATATGGCTACGATAATCCAAAATATTCCTCGTTGGATGAAAAGTACCTTAGGAGAAATGCAAGCAGCACCAACCTCGCAAGGAGGGGGTTTTATGTATAATTTATAGAATGAATACCCAAATAGCAGCATTACAAATGCAATCATATATGGACGATAGGGCTCAAAGATACCAATATAACTTGCCCACATTCCTCCAATTCCAAACGTAAGTATTAACCAAGGACCTAGGCAGCATAAAGATGCTAAAAAAGAGGTCCCCAAAGTTCCTATCAAAGTTCCCCAAATAGATTTGTTTTTCATGATCTTTCCTCCTCTGTTTCTAATGCATCTAGAATTGGGCATTCTCCCTGCAATTGATCTTCCAAATGACACTGTTCCATTAACTTATCCAATGCATTCTTCATTTTTTTGAGTTCACTTATTTTTTGATTGATTATTTTAATTTTGTTTTGAGCTTGGGCGTAGACGGCCTCACATGTATCTTTTGAAGATATCTTCATGGCGAGTAGGTCTTTGATCTCAGCTAAGGTAAACCCCATTTCTTTTGCACGAATGATAAAGTGTAACCGCTTGAGATCTTCTGAAGTATAATGCCGATAACCACTTTGAGTATGTAAAGGCTTGGGCATGAGACCAATTTTCTCATAAAAGCGAATGGTATCTGTTTTAACCTGAACTTCCTTTGCAAGTTGACCTATGTAGTATTCCTTCATTCTTTCTCACTTGATGAGATATCACACGCACATTCTACGGAAGAAGTATCATCTTCTTTAAAGGCCTTATAGGCTTTTAATGCCCAAGTTTCTCCAACGCATCCTCCCATTGTAGAGCCAATGGCTAAAACTTCTCCGACTTCAGCCTCTGTTATTCCTAGCTCTTTAGCTTTGAGCATATAATAAGTTAAGCAAGGCTCACAACGCATGCTGACACCCCATAGAGCGGCAATCAATGCCTTATATTTGGCCTCTAAGGCTCCGTCTTTAAATATGACTTCTTCACGCATTTTGTGAAGCAAACCTACTGTTCCTAAGCCAACCTTGGAAAATTCTTTAAAATATCCGTAAGCTGGATCAACCTTTTTTACATCGATACCCATCTGTTACTCCCTTAATTTCATACCTCTATTATGTATAGCATACACCCTGGAGCATACTCCAAGGTCAAACAAATTCATCAAAAAAATGCTTGACCTTAGACTATGATCTAAGGAGCAAGATTGAGAAGAAAGGAGAAAAAACACTATGAAAACAAAACCATTTCTTAAGTCAATTATGACAGCAGGTACTGTGCTGTTCATAAACATTAATCCTCTTTCTGCAATGTGCGGAATCGAAGATGAGGATATTGCCATTATGGGCAGCGGATCTGGAGCCTTTTCAGCTGCTATTCATCTTGCAAGCAAAGGCGCAAAGCTTACGATGATTGAGAAGGAAACAGTTGGAGGGACTTGTGTTAATGTCGGTTGTGTTCCTTCAAAAATCTTTATTCGTGCTGGACAAATAGCTCACTCTCAGCGATTCCATCCTTTTGAGGGAATTGAAAAACATGAACCTGTTATCCACTCAATGTTGCTCCTGGAACAACAGAAGATGAGGGTTTCAGAGCTTAGAGAAGCTAAATATGAAAGCATTCTCTCTCAAAACCCCAACATTAAATTTGTCCAGGGAAGAGCAAGCTTAAAAGATAAACATAAAGTGCTCATAGAAACATCGGAAACAGACTCTTTTGAAATTGCTCCCACTAAAATTCTTATTGCAACGGGAAGTTCTCCCACCATTCCTAATATTGAAGGATTGAAAGAAACGCCTTATTGGACATCGACGGATGCTCTTTTTAGCGGAGTGTTACCGGAACATCTTATTGTTCTTGGGGGATCAGTTGTGGCTGTTGAGTTGGCACAAGCCTTCTCGCACCTAGGCTCAAAAGTCACGATGCTTGCCAGAAGCACTTTATTATCAAAGGAAGATCCTGACATTGGTTCAGAATTAAAGAAAGTATTTGAGGGAGAAGGGATGAGAGTGTTGACTCACACTCTTCCTCGATCAGTTGTATACAAAGAAGGAGCTTTTCACATTAATCTCGGAGAAGAAACAATTCTTGGAGACCATCTTCTAGTGGCAACAGGACGACATGCCAATAGCAGAAATTTAGGTCTTGAGGAAGTTGGCTTAAATCTCGATTCTGAGGGAAGGATTTTAGTTGATGATCATCTCCGGACAAATATACCAAATATCTTTGCTGTAGGAGATTGTACTCAGCATCCTCAGTATGTCTATGTAGCTGCAGCAGCGGGTACTAAAGCAGCCATAAATATGTTGAGCGAGCATACAGGCATAGATTCGAGTTTGGATCTTTCTATTGTTCCTGCCGTGACCTTTACTGAACCACAAGTAGCGACTGTTGGACTCTCAGCAAAACAAGCCGAAGAACGAGGGTATGAGGTTGAAACAAGGACTCTTACTTTAGATAATGTTCCAAGAGCTTTAGCAAACTTTGATACACGAGGGTTTATTAAGCTCGTCGCTGATAAGAGAACGAAGCGTATTCTTGGATCTCAGATTGTGGCTTCAGAAGCAGGAGATGTCATTCAGACAGTAGCTCTTGCTATTCGCAATAACATGAGCACCAGTGAGTTAGCAAGCCAGCTATTTCCTTATCTAACCATGGTGGAAGGTGTAAAGCTGTGCGCACAAACATTCTTTACAGATGTAAAGAAGCTCTCTTGCTGCGCTTCCCATACGGATGAGCTTTCTAATCTTTAATTAATCAAATGGTGAGAGGTCGAATGCGGCCTCTCACTCACAATTGCTCTTAGCATATGAAGCCATCGGTGTCTCTGGGTACGCCCATGGATCCCTTTTTTGGAACAGTTAAATAAAAAATGATCTTTTTCCAACCCTATATCGACATTGAAAAGTCTCGTTCTTTCTGCCTTGAAACCTCCTGCTGAACCTGCTGCTTTTGAACTTCGAGCAAGGCTTTCTCTTGTATTTTGAGCATGTCCTGCTCGTGAACGATTGAATGCCTGTTCTCATAGCACCTCTCCCTGAACATTGAATCTCCGTTCATGCGGCGCAGATAGAGGAGGTTATGGGAGCCGAGATCTTTTTCAAGGGAATCAGGGTATTTCTCCTCAACTTGACGAGCGATTTCAGCCATGGCGGTCATTTGCGTATCCGTTGGTTTAGCGCCATTGGTTTCTTGGTACCTGAGCGTATTCTTAGCACATTCAGTCGCAGAGTTTTTGGAAAGAGAGTATTGGACGCCTAACTTTTGAGCGAGAGCTTTGGCTTCTGCTCGATGGGCTTTGAATTCTGCTTCAGCCAGTTGAGGAAGGTTGAAGGGTGGTTTTAGACCTTCTTGTTTAGCCTCAAGGAAAAGACGACCTTCAATGGAGGCTTGCCGTTCTGCAATCATATGAATGAGGAGTGGGTCTTTTTTTTCATTAAAATTGCCGCGTTTCTGCCATTCATTGGTAAGTTTTTCCTTAATGTGAGGAATACGGTCAAGCTCATACTTGGCGCGTGCAAGGTGATGCTTTGTTTCTCTTTCTGTTGGCTCCGTTCCATTGAGGATATGAGCATAGAAGATGAAGTTTGCCGCACGCTCCGCTTGAAGAGGAACCCGTTCCTTCAGCTCAGCGGTCATGGAGATGTTCTCCTTGGCCATATAGCCATAGAGGAACTTTTCACAGGATTTAGTAATCTGATTAAAGATGTCTTGAGGTGAAGGATTTGCTTCTTTGATAATGATGTTGGATTGTGCTAGGGCCTGAGGCACAGCTTGTTTTATAATCTCCCTTATGCCTTCAGGGCCCGCTTTCTTGAGGACGTCATTAAAGTCTTCTCCTAAATGGTTCGGCTTGATGACAGTCACCTTAATCCCACGTTCTTGAAGAGATTGAACAGATTTTTGAAGACTCTTAGCTGCAGGTGAGTTGGGTGCATCATGGTCTCCGCAAATGATAATGTGGGTATTTGCATTTTGAGGCTCAATACGCCCCATATTGGCAAGACCAAGGCTGGCCTTGATAGTGCCTTTAAGTCCAGCTTCCTTAAGACTGAGAGCTGTTTCAACACCTTCCGCAATTAAAAGAAGATGATTGGAACCTTTACCTGCCTGTACCGTCACGGCCGAGCCTTTTAAAAGCCCGTAGGATCTCTTCTGAACAGGGATATCGGCTTTATTGGCTGTTTTGGAATCAAGGAACGTAAGCTGAACGGCTGTAACGTCTCCTGTATTCGATCGAGCCGCAACCATAAGGCAAGGGTAACTTTTCTCTGAATTTTGTTTCCCTGCCACCTTCACATTTGGGAGATAACGGAAATCCTTTGGTAATTCTCCCCCTATCTTCCGATGCTCTTTCAGATAACGTTCGGCGATAGTTCCTTGAATAGACTGTCCTTTGGCCCAAAGATTCTGGGCCTGTCCAATCTTCTGTTGAACTTCTTTGGCTTCTATTTCTTTTGTTAGAGTTTCTTTCTCAGTTTTTTGTGAACAAGAGAGATCAAGACTGTGTTTTTGAGTGAGGTGACCACCTCTAAGCTGCTCCGGCGATAACCTTGCCCAAGAGGCTCCATACTCTAGAGCTTCCTTAAAGGAAAGACCTTTAAGCTTCGTGAGCATGTGAAGGGGGCCTCCCGATAACTCACTGTCTTTAAAATTTATCCATCCCCCTGTTCTTAAATTCACTGAGATGTGGCCATTTTTCCCATAACGACGCTGAGTCGCTGACGACGAGCCCTTATGAAAAGGCTCTCCAATGGACGTAAAAACATGGTCCGCAAAATCAGCGATGTTTTGTTTGAGAGCGGCTTCTATAACTTCTTTTCTATTGATAAAGGGAAGCATGGGGTAGGCTGCCATCTTTTCATCCGTCGTGGGAGAATGAGACTCTTGTGCTTTCTCTTGCCTTCCACCATACCGTTCTGCATAACCCTTTATAGAAAAGATATGGCTTGAGTCTTCAATGGCCTTCCCCAAGGGGCTCTCCATGAGGTTGAATGCTGCTTCATTGCGGTCCCGTGCCGCTTTAAAGAAGTCTGCATCATTCTCAAAACGTGTGTTTTTCATGACCTCAAGGCGTGTTTCATGAATCTGATTTCGACTTTGAGAGAGCTCTATAAGCCCCCGAGAGAGGCTATTCATGTCCTCCTTTGTAATCATCCCCCATTCAAAAGACCTATCCCACTCTTGAAGGCGTTCCTGGAGGGTTTCTTCGATGGATTTGGGAGCTTTCTCTGCCTTGGCCATTAAACCCTGGGTTTCATCAATTAAACGATCCACCACAAAAGAACAGGACCGGGCGGGATTGCGGCTTTCCAGCTGAGAAATAAACCCTTCTCGCCCGAGATTGAATTGTTCCTTGACGGCACCTAATTCTTTCTCAATCACTTCAGAACGAGGCTTCCAGAGAGAAGAGAAGCCTATTTGAGCAGAAACATAACGCTCAAGACACTGGAATGCCTTTTCTTTATCCTCCAGAAGAGGTGAAGTGTGATGATAGAGACCATAAAGATGAAGAACTTCAAAATTGACATCTTCTTTTTTAAGTTGGATCTTCACCAATCGATTTTTGTTTTCTTGATCTAAATCCCCTAAGATGTTTGCGGCAAGTTCTGCTTTCTGCTCACCAGAGGCATTTTGATAGGTTTTAATGACTTGCCCAATGTGATGCTCATGGGCATCCTTTTCCATTCGCTTATAGTCATGGGTAAAGGAAGTTTTGATGACCTCTCTATATTTTTCAAGGGTTGAGGTAGCAAGTGAAACCCGCTTCTCTCGCAGCTCTTCCCAAGCTATATATTTGTTTTTATCCTGATTTTGATCAAGATCTCGATCTCGGTCCCGATTATAGATCCCAATATAGCCTGAAGGACCCTTTCTTAAGTGGCTTTGAATATCCATCAACTCCACTTGCCTTGATTGAATGTCTGGAGGAAGCGTTGAACTTATGGCAGAACCACTCGTGGTAGAACCACTGGTGACGTGACCACGAGTGGTTACGCCACTAGTGGTTACGCTACCAGTGGCCAGGCCATTAACAACATTTGTGATTTCTCGAGTAATGTAGCTGAGGGCTTGGGTATTGGCGGGGTCTTTACCCTTGAGAATCTCAAGGGCTTTTTCTTCTATAACTTCACGAGAGAGAGCCTTTTCTTGTTTATGCTCCGTAATTAAAGCATTCAAACTTGAAAGCTGATCTGTTTGCAGTGAGACGACTTTCTCAACCGCATGGGCTTTAATAATCGTCCAATGATGAGCAACCTCATGCTGAACCTTTCGATAGGTCTCTAAGTTTGTAAAGGCCGCAGAAAGCTCTGCAACCGTTTCGAAGTGAAGAGGCTCTCTTCCATTTCGCATCACGTCTAAACAGCCTTGTTCAAAACGTAGGCGCGCCATATCAATCCCTAACCCTTTGACCCTTCCATAAAGCCCTTTATCGAAAGTGCCCTCTGCATCACCCATCATCTTATGAAGTTGATCAGCAAGTTCTAAACGCCTCTCAACCGTCTTAGTGAGGGTGTACTTCAAGGCAATTTGCCGAACTTCTCCATAAACCGCGTACTTCAGCAATTGATCTTGAGAGTTTTGGCATAAAGCCACATCGGCTCTTTCAAGAAGAGGACTATACCGCTCAAAGGAATGAACAATCTTATAGGCAAGAAAGTCCCTCTCTTTCGTCGCCTCTTCAAGTGACTCTTTGAAAGAAGAGAGGTCCTTTGCTCCCCTCTCTGCGTCTTTGAGAGTCGCATAGAGACGTCCACAGGTTTGAACCTGCGTCTTAAAGGCCAGAAGTTCCTCAAAAGCTCCTCTTTGTGCTGAGGTGAGCTTTTCTTTAAAGGTCTCTTGCTGCTGAGCTTTAATATAAGAGTCGCTGTGTTTTTGAGCGGCTTTAAAAGAAGGAGGTATTTTATCATAGACCTCTCCCCAGTAGGTCACATATTGGGGCGGAATTTCTGCTTTTTCTGCTTCTCCTGCCTCTAAAGACGTTGCAAGATCAGTTGTCTTAAAGAAAGGTTTGTGGATCTCAGGAAAGCTTGCAATATCATAGGCCAATTGATTTCTGTTCTGACAGAGTGCTTCATAATCTTGCATATGGGGATGAGTTTTAGCTAAGTTGCCTGCCCTTGAGATCTCTTCCCAAAGAGAACGGGCTTGAATTGAGGTCGATCGATAGGTTTCCACCCGCTCCAAGGCCTCCAGCTCAACGGTGCTTAACTCTCGCATTTTAAGGCCGGCTTGAACCTCAAGAGTCACCTTCTTCAAGCCCACTTGATGGGCAAAGGTGCGTGCACCTTCCCAGTTCTCCAGAATCTCTTCAGCAAGGCGGTTTCTCTCATGCTGGGCGGCTTGAAAATCAACCCATTCTGGTTGATCTTGTGTTGGTGTTTCAGTGCTTTCTCTCGAAAGAACTCTCCACAGGTTTCCTGCCTCATAGGCAACGACAAGATACCTTCTGAGGAGATCCGCCTCTGGACTCTCCCCAAAGTCGGAGATGAGAGGCCTGTATTCACTTCTTCCGACAGCATCAACCATGGTTTTGACATCAACGGCTTGCTCTCCTGAAACAAATCCTTGGAAGGTAAGGCGATGACGGGTCATCCAAATGAGGGTCTTGTTTGTACTCATAAAATGATCAAACCAACCATAAACATGATCAAAAGTATGGCCTTCCGCCTTATTGACGGTCATGGCATAGCCATACTCTATATGATCATAGGTCTTTAGATTGACCAAAACATGGCGACCATCTTTTAGCTCCACCTCCATCTGGGAATGTTCCTCATCGATGGTTTTAATCTCCCCAAAGCTCCCGTTTTTAACCCCTTTCTGATGACTCTTGCCTGCTGAATCAATGGTTTTTACAAACCACCCCGTATGATCATTTTCTGTAAAGAAAATGCGATCTCCTACAGAAAATTCTTTTCCCTCATAAACAAAACTCTTGCCAAGAACGCCCATTTGTTTGAGTTGATGATGAATAGCGTCATTTAAGTCGGAGACATCTGGGTTTTGGAAGGCCAGAGCCATATGAAACTCATGAGGTGTACGCTTCCAATTGTTTACATAAGCCTCGGCTAAGGCATAGCGTGTTGATTCAGCGGATTCTTTAAAGGTTAAACATCCATGCTCCTCATAGGCCTTAATCCCTTTAATCAGATCATCGTGACTATTCAGATAGGCAGAGGCTTGCCGCATCCATTCTTCTTTTTGACGATGGACTTCGTTCAGATCAAAGCATCCGACTTTTTCCTCAACTAGCCGGGAAATATCTGCCCCATAGAGGGCCTTAATTTGGTTATTATCTTGGACGACTCGCAGGTGGGCTCCGGCCTCTTGAACACGGGAGAGTAACCCTTGCCAGAGGTTTCCTCCTACCATGTTTCCTTCATCAAGAAAGATCACATGGCGATGGGTCAATTGATAGGATGAAACCCTCTCCAGCTCTTTCTGAGCCACAGCCAGAGCCTTGCCCTTCAAGGTGGGGATCTCCTCTTTAAGTTCGTCATAACGTCCCCAATAATAACGGAACTGATCGAGGGTATAGGAAGGAATATCAAGATCATGGGCTAGAAGATCGGAGACCTTGCCTTGAAAGGCCGCTCCCATAGGAATATACCCCGCTTCTCGATAAGCATCGACCACCGGCCTTAAGACGGTTGTCTTTCCTGTGCCGGCCTTTCCCGTCAGAACCCGTAATCCCTCTGGATCAAGGAGATAACCAATGGCTGCGCGTTGCTCTTCAGAAAAGGCAAAGCCATTGCGTTGTTCTGCCAAAGCAACAGAAGTTTCTTTTACTGCGTGAGGAATTTCCTTTCCTTCAAAAGATCTCATCTTCTCAACATCAGCGGAAACACTTTCTTCTAATTCAAGAGCCTGCTTTGTGGTAAAAACGATCACATCTCTCAGGTTCTTACCAACCTCAACCACTTCTGCGTTTCCTTCCTCACCATGAAGGATTTTGGTTGCAAACCCGGACAGAGTTTTCTCATAATCAGCTTTGAGTTCTTCCTCTTTGACCTTCAAATTCACGTTATCATTGGCTGTCTTTACCCACTCAGAAGAAATCTCCATCCCTTCAAGGCGAGATTTTAGAAGATTATAGAAGTGCATATCACCCCCAGCTCTTTTAAAGATTTCTCTTTCAATGTCCGCCTGGGTAAAAACGACCTTTTGTGTCGCCACAAGTTTCACAATTTCTTCCGGGTGATCTAAAAGAAGGGCAAGGTTTTTTTGATGGATCTCATTGTTCTCTTGCGCAATACGGCTCTCTTCTTTGTGTTTATGATACGCCTTTGACCCGAGATGACGGGAGGGGAGAAGAGCAAGCCCCCGATCCTCATAGGAGCGGGCATCCACATGATAATTGTATCCCTTCTCTTGACCAAATTCATTGGTCGTTTCGGCCGCTAAATGACGAATTTCAAGGAGTTTCTCACGCTCGATAACAAATCGGGTTTCAGAAAAGTTATCCTCTTTCCAAGGACGGGTCGCTGCCAGAATATGAAGATGGGGATTGCCCTTATCAAAGTGAGTTGCCCATTCAGTAATGAGCCCATTTTGAACATAGCAATTTTTCACAATTCTCTCAGAAAGAGCAAGGAGATCAGCAGGATCTTCAATCTCCAGAGGCAAAGCAAAGTTCGCTGTAAATCCCGTCTTACAAGTCTCTAAAAACTTTTCTTTTCTCTCTAAACTCTTTGCATTTTTGACAGGATCCGTGTGCCCGCGAAATCTCTTCTGTGCTATTTGGTCTTCAAAGGCTTCGACTGCATTCCGTAACTGCTGTCTGTCATAAACCCATTCAGGACAGCCTTCGGGAGCGAGAATCCCTTGCCCTAGAAGTCCCTGCTTTTTTGAGTAATCAAACACAAGACCTGTACGCTCTTCCTCAAGGGTGGTACAAGCAATATAGGCTGAGTTAGCGGTTGCACTTCGACCACCTTTTCTTGAGATATATCCAAGGTTCATGTGATATTGGGCCATGTTTAATTATATGGTGCCGCCTGCAGGGCCGCGCAAGGTGATTGCAAATCACCGTTAAGTGCGCCTTTAGAAATTTTACAATTTCTGCAGGAAAGTCACGCTCACTTTGTTTGCAAGTCATGGAGAGAAGTCATGGGACGCTTTTTAAAAAAGTGGATCAGACGCGCTTACACAAATTCTTCGATTTTGTACTCTTTGGTGCAAGCACCATAGACCAAAACGGGAACTTGAGAAGAGTTTTTGTCAGACGCGACCTTCTTGACTCGTTTCGCTCCTCAGGCTTTTACATATGGGTATCCTGCTATTCTAACCGCAGGTGATTGGATTGGAGCTTGGGTTTATACTAAGGGTGCTGACTATTTCTGGGAGAGAACACCAGCTTTTGTGAGAGATAGAATGTGGCCACGGATAAGGGGGTTTTGGGAGTAATGGAGCAGGAAACCTTTCCCAACTTGCGTCTTTGCGTCGCTCTTTGTCTTGGCAACCGTTTCTCTAGGTCCCTTGCGACTGCTTCTACAATCCCTTTAAATCCTGACATCCTTCATCCCTCAATGTGAGTTGTTTCAGGATTCTTTTATCATATTATCCTCCCTCACTCAAAACTGATGGGTGATAAGATTTACAACAGAATCCCCACAATTTTCAGAAAAAATTATCAATCATGTTTTAATCTTGAGGTATTTTGAGACGGCTTCTCAAGCTTGGGACAACAAATCTTTCGACGCCTTCCAACCAGCCTCAATGAGAGCATGTCCCTGGTGTTTTTTAGCTACTTTATAGCTTATAACGTTTGGCTCACCCATTCCAATTGAAAAGTGAAATGATCCAAAAAAATTTCAGCGTTAATATTGCCTTTTAAACCAATATTGACTATATCTCCCCTTTTTAAGGGAGAAACGTGACTTCTAAACCCCAGATCATCATATCCACCAGGGAAACAAGTCTTCTTCTTTATGAGGGGACCAGGCACATGTTCCGCCAAAATATCATATATACCATTAATTGCGATACCGGTATATCTTGTGTTTGGGCAGCTACTCCAACAATAATTAATTATGAACAAATAAACCCCATCTTCAGGGATAGTTATTTCACAAAAATCTTGAGGAGGTACTAATAAAACAATTGTCCCTGGACGTGAAATATCTATTAAAGCTTCTGAACCTTCAAATTTATTAAAATGCAAAGGAGTCCATGTTTTATGATCTGTACATGGACTCCTTTCAGAAATATGGCCGGCATTAGAGAACGTCCCCTTTATATTGACTGTTCTGCCATCAATCCATACCTCTTCTGGCAATACTTTCTCTTCCCTGAGTGAAGAAGATAAAGATACAGAGAGTGGGGATTTGGGAAGGCGATTGTTTCTATCCTCGTCATCACTCATTGCCATTACACATTCTGAATGTATAAAGTTTCCTAACATAGGTAAAATAACTAAAGTTAACGCTTTGAGAAATTTTTTAGACATACTTTTTATCATTTCCTTTTTTTAATGAGGCACACTGTATAAATGAATAATACTCCTCTTAAGAGGATTATCTACTATTAATTTTTATATGTAAATAATTTATATAACTTTCATTACGCGTCCGTGTAAATGTATTAAAATGCCATACATTACAAATTACATTATAAAAAAATGTATTTTTTTCATGAAATATAACAAGGATTTAATAAAAAGAACAACCATCACTATTAGTGTTAGTGTTAACTTTATTATATTCACTTGACAATACTAAAATTATTAATAAGCTTCGTAAAAAGACAAGAGAGAAACTATGACAAATATGAAAAAATTAATTCTAACCGTATTTTTACTTTCTATTAGCAGCTTTCCATTATTATCAATGGCTGATGATGAATATATTGATGAAAACAACATTAACCACGCTAGAGTAATTTCTCTAAACATATTGAATAAACATCATGGAGAGCAATTAGAAAATGGGGTAATAATATTATGAACGATCACTCATTAACACATCACTCATCTGGAGACTCATATTTTGTAACTGATGATCGTACAAAAGTAAAATCTCTCGTACACTTAGTTTCTTCTAATCCAGACTAATTTAAATTTTATAAAGTATCAAACCGCCGTGGCGGCATGAATTATCGTCTTGCAATAAGCAAATTAATCTCTGCAGATGAGTCAAACTCACTATTTAATACAGACCATATAGGGTATGATGAAAAGCACAGTTCAAAACGGTTCAGAGCTGTTTTTTGCTTTGGTATTAATGGTATGAAAAAATTGTCAGATTCAAACAATATAGGAGGTTTTCTTACAGGATTTCCAGCAAGAGAAGATTATGTACTTGGAATATAAACACTACAGTAAAAAATCGTTACACCTACACCGATAACCCAAAGAATATTTTTATCCTTTGAAGGCCGAATAACTCTTGGATCTTATTTAGAGTTAGGGAATTTTTCGAAAGCCTCAAGTGATTTCACTTTCGGAGTAATAAAATCTAAAGAGATTAACTAAAAATCTTCAAAAAATTTAATAAGGTGGGAATCTTGTGGAACCTCTTTTCCTTCTCTTAGGGCATTTAAAAGATATTCTCTTTCTTCCTGGTCAAAAGTAGAAACTATAGACCATATACCTAAAAGGCAGGATCTGTAATCTTTACCATCAGTATAAGCATCTATCATTTCTAAATGACGTTTTGCTCGATCTAACTCTTCTTTTAACTTATTCCCTTCCTCCTCAAATCCTAATTTTGAAAGTGCATAAAGACTTCTTGTGTATATTATCCAGTTAATTAACGACCTGTAATTTAATTCTTCATCTCCAAATTCATAACCTGTATTATAATAGTTCTTTATAGCTTTCAAATTATATATGTGATCTGTTGTTAAAGAAGAATGAAACTCTAGCAATAATTTATTAATAGTTTCTTGCCTGTCATCTTTTTGCCTTTCAAATGGGAGTTCATCAATTTTTACTGATTTTACATTAGAATAAGATTCTCCTTCTATTTCTTCTGTTGCCATTGCATTAACTCGCGGGATAATTAATAAAGTTATAAAAAATGCAATTATTATCTTGTTTTTATTCATTTCAATATCTCCTATATAAAAATTCTAAAGTAGTAATGCCATGCGTTTCATTTAAAGTCGACAAATTATTCATTCCTGCCTAATTATATTTAATATTCTTGAGAAGTGATCCATCGATAGGAATATTCTCCTTTAAAACCCGCAGAAACGTCGAATGTAAGAAAATTTATCCTCAGAGTCCAAAATCTTATCTTCGGAGACTGAGATTTTACCATCGAAGGCAAAAATCCTGCCTTCGGAGACCGAAATCTTGCCTTCATATACCTAAACAGAGACTACAAACAGAGAGCACACGGAAAGAACGCGCGCGAGGGGCGCCGGCTCACCTCTTGATGGACTGCTTATTTTATGTTATTGTATTTTTAAAATAATCTACGAGAAACCAGAGGGAAATTTAAATGACTGCTCTACAAAAAAAGATCTCTACACTTGAAAAAAAGAGAGATAAAATTGCACAAGACATCGATAGTCTTTTACAAACACGCAACCAAGAACTCTTAGAAGCTTTGAGGCGCGTTCCTAATCCAGCGCTTGATGCCAATATCCTCGTAGGAGGTCTCCTTCATGTTTGCGAGCAAGCCATTGCCAATCCACAACTGGCAAACCAATGGAGAGAGACAGGCCAGAAATTTCGCAGAAAAAGAACAAACCCAAAGGCTGTTCAAAAGGTTGCGTAAAATGACCAAAGCGCTTGCCGCAGTCAACAAACAACTCTCTTTTCAGACGTCAAAAAAGGTTTTATTTTCAAAAAATCAAAGGAAGGCTGAAGTACGAACAAAAATTCAATTGGGGGGCCTTCTTATTAAATCTGGCCTTGCTAATGAGTTTGCCATTCACGCTGGAGCTGACCTCCAACTTGATCAAGACGAACGAGAAAAGGCAACGCTTCTTCTCGGTGCTCTCATTGAAATGCAGCAAAATCTCCCCCCTCATCCCTCACGAAAAGAGGAGTGGGCCATTCTAGGACGGGCTGCTTTTGTAGATCATTTTTTAACCGCAAAAGAGAAAAGAAAAACGTAAAAAGAGGGGAGGTGTGAAACGTCTTTAATCTTTTTTTTTACAGCAATTCCATAGCTTGGCTCATTACAATCTTCTCATAAGTTTTTAATATAAATTTGGATCAAGCTCATGATTTCATCAAACTCTGGTTGACCTTTGTAATAGAGATTATGACTATTTTTGTAAGCCTTTTTATAGTCCAGTCTTGTTGCAGAATCCTGTAAGAGAAAGGCTTCATTCTCTTCGATAATGGGATTGTCCTCTTGACGAAAACGTTTTTCCTTATGCTTCTGATAATCTGGAGTCCCTATAAAAGATTGCACTATGGGTTCTTGAAGAAGACAATAGACATCATAATAGTGGCGCATAAAGTTTTCAGAAAATATATCGGTTTTTTGCTGTTTTCGAAACTTAGTAGAGATGGTTTGCAGTTTCTCAACAAGAGTATACCCTGGATGATAGCAAAGCACATCTTTAGGTCGATTATCCAGAATATCTACTTTTTCAGCTGCAAACTCATAAGCCCAAGAACTCATATTTCTAGGCTCATTTGGAATAACCAAATGGTGCCAAGGTCAATGAACCAGAAAGCTACAATGATCTATTGATTAGAACGATTTGCCTCGATCGAGCTAATGTAAAAATCGTCTTTATCAACATTGTTTGCAATATGAAGAGACTTGTCTTCTTGGAAAATCGTCGTGTTTTTGTAGGATAGTTATGCCTAACTACACTAAAGTTCTGCTTTCACTTGAACCCCAAATTTATCTTCTCTTCATAATATCTTTTATAAAAATTCAGGTTGTTCAAGGTGTTCAGCTTTAACAAAATGAACTTACTGGAAGTTTAGAAGATATTTAAATGCTAGAAAATCAAACCTCTACTTGTGTCATAAAATCTCTGAGTGAATTTCCCCTAAATCATCATACTAGGGGTATTTCCAGGATATGTACATTAAACTCATTTGAATAGGATTCTAAAACTGGTGCTTTGTTTTTAGAATGTAATTTTTTCTATTTTGTTTAATTTATTATTTTTTGTAAATTAAAGAAAAAATAACAGAATATTTAAGGAGAATCGCATGAAAAAAGAATATTTAAAATATACCGCAGTTTATTTGCTCTTTGCCTTTGAAGCAGAAGCTGTGAAAGTCGACGTAGATATGAGTTTTTATGGTCCCGAAAGATGTGGGTTGAGAGGGATCCAAACACTACGGTTCCATGAGATGGAAGAAGACTTAAAACAGTCTCCCATAAAGTTAGATGATGACATGCCATCTATTGAGTTATCTGCCATGGAATTTCAGCCGGAGTCAAAATTTGTACTAAAACGTTCGGGATATCGAGATCAGCCTCTCTCTGAGGCTAACAATAAGAGCGTAAAAGAAAGAATAAGCGCATTAGCTACGACCCATGTAACAGCTCGTTTCTTTCAAAGAGTCATCCCAACGTTAAGCCACTATGGACTTATCTCACCGGAGATGAATTTTAATAAATTGTCCTTAACAATTACACCTCATAATGATCAATGTTTTGAAAAGAACGCGTCCTATACCAGAACAGGACGGATAGGGGGACAAGGTGTTTTGAATTTTTGTTCTGGTGAATTTAAGACAGTTCGCTTGTTTGATGTTGTCGCGCACGAAACAGGTCATGGTCTCTTTGATGCATTGAATCCTGAATACTATACGACTTTCACAGATGGTTCATTATCGAAAGTAGCTTCTCTAAATCATCCTTATCGTGCTGTTCACGAATCTTTCGGAGATTGGGCAGCAATATATACATCTTGTGCTATTGCCATTGTTCAAGAACAGGAAAGTCAAGTAGGAGATTATTTAAATGGGACAGAATTTTGTATGGCTCCGGGATGGGAGGGGCCTGGCACATGTCTCAGAACTCCAACCAGCTACTCATTAGCAAGAGGATGCGAAGCTCATAATAACTCCATTCTTCTAACGGAACTCATGGTTGAAGCCATGCGCGGAACATACCGTGAAGTTGTAGACAGCCCTTGGTTTTATTCTAGTTCTCTGCAGAAACCAAAAATGGCGCTTCAATATTTTCAACGACTATTGATCAGTGCTATTGCAAAACCTCCTTCATTCACAAGTTTGGGAGGATTTAGCAAAGTGTTACAGAGCACTCAAGATGATATGAGCGGAACGAATATTGCAAGTGTAGACGACTTTAGCAAAGTTTCGATCAATGTTAGAGAATACGTGCAAGATCGTTTTTATGAAATCGCGCAAGATAACTTAAATCGATTGTTAGATGGTGAGCTGGGAGAAGGTATGGATCGTTGTGCAAAATAGGTTGATTTTTTATTGTTGAGTTAATTTCTGACTTTCCCCCAACAATAGTTGGGGGATTACATCTTATGTTTTAGAGAGTTTTACTTGAGAAATCTGGCCTTGCTAATGAGTTTGCCATTCACGCTGGAGCTGACCTCCAACTCGATCAAGACGAGCGAGAAAAGGCAACGCTTCTTCTCGGTGCCCTCATTGAAATGCAGCAAAATCTCCCGCCTCATCCCTCACAAAAAGAGGAGTGGGCCATTCTAGGACGGGCTGCTTTTGTAGATCATTTTTTAACCGCAAAAGAGAAAAGAAAAACGTGAAAAGAGGGGAGGTGTGAAACGTCTTTAATCTTTTTTTACAGCAATTCCATAGCTTGGGTTATTCACCCATCAATGACACACGCGATTCTCATGGGAGAGACACAAATCCACCCTTAAATGATCAAAGGTAACACGAGGACAAATCTCGCCGCTCTTCTTACGTTGAAGGGAGACAAGTCCATAGTGCTCCATCGTGCGCAAAGTTCGTGAAAGATTGCTCTTGTGACGCCCGGAAAGTTGAGCCAACTCTGTCATTGACTGGGGCTTAGCTTGAGCAATGAGCTCTAAAAGAAGCTTGTTATGTGTTGAGAGAACCTGAGCCAAGGACTCCATGGAGGAAAACCAAATCTTAGGATCGCTGGGCGACGGTTTGTAATCCCCTCGGGCAATGGCAAGGGTTCTTTCTTTTATCTCTTCGTAAGGGGCAATGCCGACCCTTAAAATATGAACGTGACTCATTTTAGTGACTCCTTTTTAAAATTTGATCAACATCTTTCCAAAAATCTTCTAAAAGCTTTCCAGCATCTTTATAATCGTATTGAATAATTTTGCTGCTCTTATGCTTGTGGTCATTGGCATTTATTGATGCTTTGTGAGGAACGGAATGGGCATTATCATATCCTAAAACTCTTTCCCCTTTCGGGTTATGCAGCGTTAGGGAATATTTAATCCCGTGAGGCTTTGCTTTATCTTTCTCAACTTTTTTAGCTTCGATTTTCACCCAATACCCATGCCCGATTTCAGCAATAAAGCCATCTAAATCGATCAGCGTTTTAAGAGTATAATCGTGCTTCTTATCCATGAATTTATTCTATCATAGTTATCACCAAATGATAATAGTTTTTAAATTCCCACTTTTTCCTACAAGTGCCTTTCATGCTGGTGTAGATAGTCTTCAGCTGTTTTTTGCAAGAATGTTGATCGCTTTAATCCTTCTTTTTTTCAAAAGAGATCAATGTGCTAGCCAAGCAGCCAGCGTATCTTCTGCGTTGTCTAAAGCTTCTTCCAAATCTTTCCCGAAAGTAACGCAGCCTTGAAGATCAGAAAAACTGACCTCAATAGCCTCTTTTGTCTTTTTAAAGATAGCATAATAATGTTTCATTTTACGTCCTTTAATCCAGCAGCTTTTTGAATGCTCCTTAGAGAATTTTGCAATTGCTTCAGAAGAAACGGCTTTTTTAAACATAGAGGTTCCTAATTCGCTTTTATTCATTTATGTAAATATCGGCTACATGACTCCACTTCCAAAGCGACATCTTTTGAAAAAAACAGGGCCGGGCCTCCGTGAGAGGAAACGCCGTCCCTGTCTTCATGCAAAATATATATACTCTACCACCAATCAATTTTCTCTTTCTCATGCCTTTTTTGCGCGAAGAGTCTCCATGAAAATTCATAGACAATTCAGACTTTAAAGGGGGTGAGAAAAGAGAGACCACTTTAGTAAGAGAGCCGCTTTCTTTTAAGCTCAATCTCCTCTTCCCATTCTTCATAAAATATAATGAGATCCCGTAAGTCTGAACGAGCAAGTTCAATTTCGTACCAAGCCTTATCAAGAAGCTCAGTTACGTTTCTAATTTGATAATTTATGAGTTGAGAAGTGTGGTCAAGTTGAGTTAGTTTGTCATTAACCATGATTAACTCCAGTAAGTTAGTTGTGGCCAGAGGGACAAAGGCGTTAGTCGCGTCTTTGTTCCTCACCTATTTCCCAATGAAACAAGCACATGTAGTTTAAGGGTTTCTTTTCTCTCAAGCAAGAATAAAATTCACGAATAAAATTTACATACTGCTTTACCTGAAAATGCATTTTCTTATTTTCAGGAAAAGTTAATGGCTGGTTTCAAGTTGAGAAAAAATTTTATATGAATAGACTGTATCGCACAACAAGACCCTCTAATTACCATTTAGGCGTTGAGCCAGCTCATCGTGTGTTTTGCTGAGCTCATCCTGGCATAATAAACAAAGAGCTTTCGAATATCATACCTGCTTGCTGCAGTCCAAAAAGACAATGCATAATTCAATAGTCTTTCTCGATAAGTGCAGGGTCGATCGATCTTTCTTCTCCCACAATACGAATGAGCTCAGAAAAGTCAGGATGATTATGAAGGTAGTTAAGAGACATATCTTAAACTATCCTTTTCCAACACTTTAGCGAAGAATTTTCTCGTACTTGTTCCACCATACTGAAAAACAGCTTTGGATAAAGCCTTTGTATTCATAGAAAGGGCTTTCTTTTTAACATTGTTGAGAACCTTCTCTTTGTCTTCCGCGAGACTCCCCATGTTGTTTACAAGATCAACAAGAAGAAATTCTGGACTTAACTTTGACGGAAAATGGGGCTTCATTCGAAAATCAAAGACACGTCCACCCAATTGAAAGCGGCCATGTCGTTTGTGATTATAGACTACGGTCTCATTATAAAGCTGAGTCGTGCCTATATCTAAGCTGTTATAAGCATTTGGTGTGGTCAGAAGAAATCGAGTATCTTTCAAGAAGGACGCTACCAACGCTTTATCATCAGCTGGAGCTTCACCAAAAACTGTCTTTTTCGGATAGTAATAAAGACCACCAGCAAGTTTGGTTAATACTCCCTTTTTTTGCAATTGCTGCAAATGGCGATCAACCGCTTTCGACCATTTTTCAAGGTCGGATCGTCTGTAAACGGCACCTGGATGAAGATGTTTCTCCACTTGATTTAATGTACGCATAGTTGCACTCCTATAGTTCCAGTATATACATTCAAGTAAAATTTGCAAGTATCCTTATTAAAAAATCATGCAAATTAAATGATCAACATCAAGCCATCTTGGGTTTAATATGTAAAAAAGACGTATAACTTAATCTCATTCAAAAGCGCTATGGTACCCTGCCAATTGTGCAAGCAGCTCTTGCACAAATTCTAAATCTGTCCTTCGTGAGTCTTATAAAAACAAAAGAAACAATAAAACTCTCCCTTTAAAAATCCTTTGGCATTAATGACCCCATTAGATAACCAAATGCTGTCTCCAAGGAGTTTCTGCGACGACTTGTCGCAGTTTTTGGTGATTCTTGTATTTATAACATTCCTTAATTTTACCATCGCGTCAGTTACTTAAAGTGTTTAACTTGAAGATCGAGCTTTTCTCTTCAGTTCCTTTAGTTTTCTCCGTTGTTTTAGTGCTTCCTGCCTTCAAAATTTGCACAAGCTCGTCATTTGCTTTATTCACTTCTTGGCGACAGAATGTGCAGAGGGACTCCCATCGCTTGTTTTCTTCTTGGGGGTCCAGAACATGACGGCCTATGAAGAAATGACCTACGACAAACACATCAAAAGCCCGAGAGATTTGAGGATCATCAAAAGGGTTAATATTGTTCGCAAACGTATTCATATACATTCCTCGATACTTATTGCATCTGCTGAGAAGGGAGGTGAAGCTTTCAAGCTTGTTCTCCAATTGAGTCTGATTCAAAGTCGCTCCTGCATACAAGATAATTTCTTGGCTGAGCCTTTCTGTAATTTTTTGCCGATTCGTCACAGATTCTGAATTTGCTTTCATGAACTCTGCAATTTCTTTGAGATGAGCTTTAAGTGCATCCTCATTCTCTGCTTTTTCTTTTTCCTCTATGCTTTGTATTTGTATCATTTCCATCGGCTGTGATTTAACGTGTGATTCTCCTCTTATTATCGAAAGCACGATGAACAATGCGATCAGAAAGAATATGGCTGAACCTATGATAATTCCTGCCCATTCTTTAACAACTTTTCCCCATTATGCGAAGAAAGAAATTATGCTGAGTAGAATATAGGATTCTTTTCATTTTCTCAATTTCATTGGATTTTACTTTGCATAATCTTCCAAGATGTTAACAGGGCATTCTGCTCTAATTAACATCTTTGGAGATAAAGCTATGCAAAAAAAATTATTAACTGAATTGATTCATGACCTAGAGCAGGAAATGCTGCGACTTGGTTACTCTATCCATTCCATATACCATTATCGCAGACATTGGCGGACACTCCTTCAATTCGCAAAGGAGCGCGGAGAGCTCTTCTATTCAGAACAGTTAGGAATAGATTGTATTGAAAAGCATTTTAACGTCTTTGAGAATGATGATAACGGGGGGCTTTCAGAAAGAAATGCTCGAGAACTGCGTATTATGCGTATGATTGGCGATTTTCAGCTACATCACACTATTTTACGCCCGTTCTGTAAAAACAAGAACATCCTGACAAATCCAACCTTTTATGCTCTCCGTAACCAGTTTCAATCGTACTGTGAGGACAAGGGGCTCTCCAAGGTCACAACGGACAAGTGTATTCAGAAATCTGCTCGCTTTATGGACTATCTTGTTTCTCAGAATATCACAAATTGCAAAGAAATTAGCCTGCCATTGATTCATGCGTATATTAAAACTTGGGCTGGGTATGCCTATACAACCATAGAATATAATATTTACTGTATACGTACCTTTTTTCGGTTTCTTTTAGACGCAGGAGAAGTCCAAACTGATTTTGCTGCAAAAATGCCCAAGATTCAGATAAGAAAGCAAACCCGTATCCCTTCTGTGTGGACAAAAGATGAACTCCAAAAACTGATCGCAGCCATTGATAGGGGGAGCCCCACAGGAAAACGAGATTATGCCATTATCCTATTGGCTTGTTGTTTAGGAATGAGAGTGTCTGACATTATAAATCTCAAGAAGGAGGATTTTCATTGGGAAGACAAAAAACTAATTTTTATCCAATCCAAGACAAAGACATCCCTCTCTCTTCCCCTGACACCAGAGGTAGGATGGGCTGTTATTGAGTATCTTCAACATGGTCGACCTAACGTAGATAGCCCTTACCTCTTTGTGAGACATTATGCTCCGTTCGTTCCTTTTCCAGAGGGCAGTAATTTATACTACTTGATTAAGAGACATATGGAGTTAGCTCATCTCTCTCCCCTAAAAAAGAAACGGGGTCTGCATTCTTTGCGACACACCATGGCTAGCATGCTCCTTGAGAAGGAAACCCCCCTTTCCACCATTTCAGATATTCTTGGTCATATCGATACAAATTCGACAGCCGTTTATCTAAAGGTTGGCATGCAAAAACTGAAAGAATGCGCACTTACTT
Source organism: Alphaproteobacteria bacterium (assembly GCA_021731585.1). Lineage (GTDB taxonomy): Bacteria > Pseudomonadota > Alphaproteobacteria > UBA9655 > UBA9655 > UBA9655. The sequence continues at coordinate 3,952 of JAKFXB010000109.1, read as the reverse complement.
TTGAGGAGGGACCTCATCATGACTAACCCTATTTATACAGGTTCTCTTAAGGATCATCTCCAAAATTACGTCGATCTAAAACGGGCCATTGGATACAAATTCGACGAAGAGGCAAGCTGTTTGAAGCGCTTTGATAGATTTATTTTAGAAAAATATCCGGAGATGACTGCCCTTACAAAGGAAATCGTATTGGACTGGTGCAGCAAAAAAGCTTACGAGGCACAGGCAAACCAATGCTTCCGAGCCTCTCTCATTCGCCGATTTGGGACGTACCTAGATTCCATTGGTATCAAATCTTACATCCTTCCAAAAGCATATTACTCTAAAGGCAAACAATATACGCCGTATATTTATACCGTTGCTGAACTGACAAAATTTTTTGTAGAAACAGATAAATGCCGATGCAGTTACCAATGTCCATATCGCCACCAAATTATGCCGGTGATCTTTCGCATGATCTATATGTGTGGACTGAGGTCATCAGAGGCAAGGCTTCTCAAGGTCGCTGACGTTGATCTTGAACATGGTATCCTCACCATTAATCAGTCCAAAAACGATAACAGTCGACTGGTCCCTATGCCTGATTCCCTAACGGAACGTTGTCGAAATTTTTCAAAAGAAGTCCATCTTCTTTCAGGTGCAGAAGATTACTATTTTCCAACCCTTGGGGGTAAGCCAATGAAATGGGCCCTTTATCAGAGCTTCCGTAGCTTTTTATGGAGCGCAGGGATCTCGCATGGGGGGAGAGGGCGAGGTCCTCGAATTCATGACTTTCGCCATACTTATGCCATTCATTGTTTAAAAAAATGGGCAGAAGAAGAAAAGGATTTAACGGCATACCTCCCCATACTTAAGACCTATATGGGGCACGATTCTTTTCAAGAAACCGCTTATTATCTACGTATGACCGCAGATGTGTTTCCTCATATCACCTTAAAAATGGAGACTCACTATCTGGATATAATCCCTCAACTGGAAGGAGAGTCCAATGATGAAACCTACTGATTTTGCAAAATATCTTACGGACTTTCTTTCTGTCTATCTGCCTCATCAGAAAAATGTCAGCAAAAATACCATTCATTCCTATCGAGATACGTTTAAGCTGTTGCTTCATTACTGTCAGGACGTGAAAGGGCTTCCGACTGAACGATTGACCCTTGATGGTCTTTCAAGCCAATGGATTACTGATTTTTTGGAATGGCTAGAAACAGATCGAAAATGTAGCATCTCCACCAGAAACCAGCGACTTGCCGCTATCCATTCTTTTTTTAGATACGTACAGGCAGAAGAACCGGCTGGTCTTTTTCATTTTCAAAAAATCACCTCTATCCCTATTAAAAAAACAAAGAAAACAGTGGTGGATTATCTGACTCCGGAAGCCATAAAATTGCTTCTGGAACAGCCTGATAGGCATACACCAAAAGGCAGGCGTGACCTTACACTCATCAGTGTTTTATACGATTCTGGAGCCCGGGTGCAGGAATTAATTGACTTGAGAGTTTGTGATGTCACTCTGCACCCTCCCGCTGTCATTACCCTCACAGGTAAAGGGAATAAAACCAGGAGAGTCCCCATTATGAAGAATACCGCCTCTCTGTTGCAGAGTTATCTCCTGGAAAATAAGCTCGATAAGCCTTGGAAAAATGAGCACCCATTGTTCATCAATAATCAGCATCATAAGCTAACAAAGGAAGGGGTTACGCATATCATCTCAAAATATGTTGATTCTGCAAGAAAAGAATCAACCCTCGTGCCTCCGAAAGTGAAGAACCATATGTTTCGTCACTCAAAAGCTATGCATTTGCTACAGGCAGGCGTCAATCTCATATACATCCGTGATTTTCTTGGGCATGTCGATTTAAAAACATAGTATAATTGCGCTTACCACCTAGGGTAGGCAAGAATGTTTCCTAGAGCATCAAAGCATGATCTTTGAAGTTATCGACAACCAACTAAAGGAGACATTCCATGAAGTATTATGCAGGATTAGACGTAGCCATGAAAGAAACATTTTTGTGCATTTTGGATGAGACGGGAAAAAGGGTTTTTGAAAGCAAAGCACCAACGGAACCTCAGCCCATTTATGACGAATTGGTCAAGAGTGGAGTTCCCCTTGAGAAAGTTGGATTAGAAACGGGAAGCTTAAGCAATTATCTCACAAAAGGCCTTCAAAAGCTTGGACTTGAAGCGATCTGCATAGATGCTCGCAAAATGGCAGCAATCTTATCAGTGACGGTTAACAAGAATGACAAGAATGATGCCAGAGGCATAGCGGACGCCATGAGGTGCAATCACTATAAATCTGTGAATATTCGAGAAGATGCTAACGCCTCTCTCAAGATTTTGATAAAATCACGAACAACCCTTGTCCAGACGCGGACGACCTTAAAAAATACAGTGAGGGGTTTGCTTAAAGTGTATGGCATCCGTTTAGGTGATGTGAGTCATCAAAAATTTTCTGAAAAGGTTCGTGAACACACAACTGTTTCTGATCATGCAAAGATTGGAATCAAAAGCCTTCTCAAAAGCTATGAAACGACCCATGAAGAAATTGTACGCGTAGAGAAGACGTTGCATAAAATCGCCAAAGAAGATGAAGAGATCCGGCGTTTAATGACAACCCCCGGTGTTGGAGCGATTGTGGCCCTTAGCTATAGAGCTGATATGGGAGATCCAGCACGCTTTGAAGACAGCCAAAATGTTGGTGCATATTATGGAATGACCCCACGACAGTATTCATCAGGAGAGACAGTAAGGCAGGGGCGCATCTCGAAATGTGGTGCACAGGACGTTCGGTATTTGTTAACGGAAGCAGCCATTGTCTTGCTTACACGAAGCAAAGCGTGGAGCCCTTTAAAAGCCTGGGGATTGAAGATCCAGAAAAAACATGGCTTTAAAAAAGCGGCCGTGGCTGTGGGGCGAAAGCTATCAGTCATCCTGCACCGGATGCTGGTGACAGGTGAATCTTTTAAATTTAGCAAAGCTGAGCTCAGCTCAGCGCTGCAGCTTGAGAGTCAAAAAGGAGGTAACACGAATAACTCAAAAATGAGTTAAAGGACTTTTTCAAAGGCTTTTCTTTGAAAAAGGGTTTTGGAGAACAAAACCGATGAAATAAGGGTAAGGCGTTCTGTCGTTGACTCATGGAAGTCGTGAAAAACATTGCCTCCCTTGTTTCGTTCGAAGACTATAATGAGGCGAAGAAGCCATGACGAAATCTTCTTCACTGAGACCTCGGAGAGAACCATGGATATTGTTCATTAAAATCCTAACTCAATGAAAAGATGATAAAAAAAATCAGGAGAGATGTCTTGACATAGGCGCAATTAGAGAACGACAGAAATTTATGCGAAGGCGGATACTGAAATGAAAAGAAAGGTGATGGAAAGTGTCCACTCTGATCTGATTGATCCCAATCTTCCTGATTGGAGTAAGGATCAGGCACTGCTTTCTTGGCTGTCTGAAATAAAATAAGTCGGAAATTATGCGAAGTAAATAGAATCAAAATCATTTTCTTACAACAGATAGTGTTCATTACTTCGCATAATGTTTTAGTTCGCATAATGGGGATTATGCGAAGCTTAGCATAATGCCCAGACCCATAGTTTCACAGGAAAATTATAATCTCCTTTAAGCATATTGAGCATTTCTTTAACGGATTCTTCTTTTAGGGTATTACTCATCTTGTCCTCCTCTACTCTTCATCCACATATTTTTAATTCGTAAAGTCTCACTTCGGAAATAAGTCATCAGCTGTTATCTCCAATTTTTTTTCTTTCAATTTATTAAGAACTTTTTCTTTTGTTTTTGAGTGAAGCGCGCTCGCATACTTTTCGATATAATAAGCAGCAGCTTCAGGAAATTCATTTAAAATATCCAGAAATTTGAGAACTTCTACACCGCTCGCTTTATTGTTCTCAATGCGCACAATGGTTGCTTGAGAGATGCCAAAGCA
>JAKFXB010000089.1 GCA_021731585.1 Alphaproteobacteria bacterium | reverse complement strand
CTCCATAAGCGGCTTATAAGAGAAATGCTGGCTTTGTCAGAAAAAAGACTTATAAACTTCATTTAAATAACTCAACTCAATCATATTTAGCATTTTTTAGTCGATTATATGAGAAAATACAATAGCAAGAAACAAAATCATCTCAATAATATTATTTTTCTCCAGGGCTACATTCATTCTCATATCCTTAGAGGTTTTCAGTGAAGAAGTAATCTTCTATAGTTGTTTTATCATAAAAAAATAGGAAAGGGGGAGGGATGATACGACTTTATGTCAATTTTCCCTTAAACAACGCCAAAGAAGCTGCCTTGGAAGAGGCGCAGAGTCACTATCTTCAAAAAGTGATGCGACTCCGAGTTGGAGATAGAGTGCTTCTTTTTAATGGAAAAGAGGGTGAATGGCTTGTTGAAATAAGAGAGTTTGAGAAAAAACAGACGTACCTTGAGATTATATCACAAACAGCTGTTCAACCTTCTGAGCTAGACTTATGGATGCTCTTCTCACCCTTGAAGCCAAAACGACAAGAGTTTTTGGTGGAAAAGGCAACGGAATTAGGTGCTACTTGCCTTTTGCCAGTGCAGTGTGAGCGCACATCAATTCCGAGAATCAACCTTGAAAAAATGTCTTTTCATAGCAGAGAAGCTGCCGAGCAATGTGGTCGGCTGACTCTGCCGGAGGTGAGATACTTGGCACCCCTTCGAGAGGTTTTGAAGGAGTGGCCCGAAGAGAGACAGCTTCTTTTTGGCGATGAAACTCTCACAGCTCCTTCCTTAAATGAGATTTCCCTTGATAAAAGTAAGAAGTACGCTTTTTTGGTAGGGCCAGAGGGTGGGTTTAGCCAGCAAGAATTATCTCTCCTTCGAGCGCTTCCTGGAGGACAAGGTGTTACTTTGAACCCCCATATTTTGCGTGCAGAGACAGCGGCCATTGTGGGTCTTTCTTATTTGAGACTTTGTCTTTAAAGACAATAAAATAAACCATAGCGTCAATTCTTTAAGGGCAGTATAATAAAAAGAAAAAAAGAAGGAGTGCGCTTCATGGACATCATTTTTATCCCGTTGCTTTCCATCATAAATTATATCATTGGAATCTATGTTTGGATCGTTATTGCCCATGTAATTATGAGTTGGCTTGTCAGTTTTAACATCATTAATGCCAATAATAGTTTTATAATTATGTTTTTGCAGTTTTTATATCGACTGACAGAGCCTGTTCTATCAAAAATTCGCCGCATTTTGCCATTTTTTGGTGGCATTGATTTTTCTCCAGTTGTTTTGATAATTTTTCTATGGTTTGTCCAGGAAGTCATCGAGCGACTTAAATTTAAAATTCTTATGGTGGGTAGTGTCTAATATTATTGATGGCCGCAAGCTTGCGGAAGAATTTAAAACAAAACTTTACGCCAGTGCACAAGACCTTGAAAAAAGCACGGGAATTAAACCTGGCTTAGCAGCTTTAAGGGTGGGGGATAATCCTGCCAGCCAGCTTTATGTGCAATTGAAGGGATCTCAAGCGCGCGATCTGGGGTATCATTTTGAAGAGCATGTTTTTCCAGCTTGGATTTCCGCCGATATTCTTGAAAGTAAAATTAAGGAATTGAATCAAGCCCCTCATATTCATGGTATTATCCTACAGCTTCCCTTGCCTTCTCCGTTGGATAAATTTTACTTTCTTTCTCTTATTGATCCTTCAAAGGATGTGGATGGCCTTCATCCTTTAAATGCCGGAAAGCTTTTTCAAGGACTTCCGGGAGGATTTGTGGCTTGTACTCCTTTGGGCTGTCTTACCTTAATTCAAACTGTTCATGATCGACTTGAGGGTTTAAATGTGGGGGTTATCGGATGTTCTCTTCTTGTGGGACGCCCTATGGCTCTTCTTATGTTGCAGCATGATTGTACTGTTTTGATGGCTCATTCAAAGACACAAAACTTGCCTGCCATTTGTGAAATGGCGGATATTCTTATTGTGGCTATTGGAAGTCCTCGATTTATCCAAGGAGACTGGATTCAAAAAGGTGCCACCGTCATAGATGTGGGAATTAATAGACTTCCCACCGGTGAATTTGTGGGGGATGTAGATTTTACCTCTGCAAAAGAGAGGGCAGGGGCAATTACGCCTGTTCCCGGGGGCGTTGGACCGATGACTGTTGCCTATTTATTGCGCAATACGCTTGAATCCGCCTATCGCTATGCAGAAAAACTCTTCACTCTTTAGAAAACTTATTGATTTGCTTATCCCTTTGAGATGCGTGAAGTGCGGCCTTGTTATCGAAAAAGAGGAAGGATTATGCGTTACCTGTTGGCCACGTATTCCTTTTATTGTAAAGCCTTATTGCTTTTGTTGTGGACGTCCCTTTGACTTTGAAATTGAAGAAGAAGCTTTGTGTGGGGTTTGCAGTCGAGACTTGCCCTCTTATGCAACGGCGCGTTCAGTTTTCTCCTATACGGAAGAAAGCCGTGATCTTATTTTAAAATTTAAACATGCAGATTATCTTTCTGCAGCACCTCTCTATGGAAAATGGATGGCCCATATCCTTGATGATATAAAGGATCCTCTCTGCGTTCCCGTCCCCTTACATTGGACGCGGCTTTTTAGGCGAACTTATAATCAAGCAGCTCTTTTGGCGCGTGAGGTTGCTCAGATTAAGGGATGGACTTATGCTCCCTCTCTTTTAAAACGGAAAAAGCGTACACCCTCTCAAGGATATCTCAGTAAAACTGAGCGCTATAAAAATGTAAATCGTGCTTTCTCCGTAGATGACTCAAAAAAAATCCTTCTTAAAGGAAAAACAATCCTTCTCATTGATGATGTTTTTACAACCGGTGCAACCCTTGAGAGATGTGCTCAAACCCTCTTAAAAGCAGGAGCAAAAGAGGTTCATGCTCTGACATTAGGAAGAGTCGTCAAGCCTGATCTTTGATTCTTAAATGATGAAAAACTTTGGTGAGAAAGGCTTTTTCTGGCATACTATAAGCACATAAATAAAAAAGAAATTTCAAGGGACTGAGGTAGCACGTGCAAACTTTGCCATTCTTTTTAGAAGAAACTACTGAAACTGTTCGCAAGACAGTACATGACTTTGCTCAAAAAGAAGTTGCCCCTCGAGCTTATGAGATTGATCATAAAGATGCCTTTCCAAGAGATCTATGGCCAAAATTGGGAGCCCTTGGTCTTTTAGGGATTACGGTTGAAGAGAAAGACGGTGGCACTGGGATGGGATATTTGGAGCATGTGATTGCTATGGAAGAACTCTCCAGGGCCTCTGCCTCTGTTGGCCTTAGCTATGCCGCCCATTCCAACCTTTGTGTGAACCAAATTCGCCTTCATGGAACTCCTTCACAGAAAAAACAATTTCTTCCAAAGCTCATTTCTGGTGATTATGTGGGAGCTTTGGCCATGAGTGAAGTGGGAGCGGGCTCCGACGTTTTGAGTATGCGTACATCTGCGGTTAAAGATGGGAAAGACTTTATTTTGAATGGCACAAAAATGTGGATCACCAATGGCCCTTATGCGGATGTTTTAGTGGTTTATGCCAGAACTGATGAGGGGATCACGGCCTTTCTCATTGAGAAAGGGATGGCGGGATTTAGGACGGCTCAAAAGCTGGATAAGCTTGGTATGCGTGGCTCCGGGACCTGTGAGCTTGTTTTTGAAGATTGCCGTGTTCCTGAGCCAAATGTCCTTGGGGAGGTGAATCAAGGAACAAAGATTTTGATGAGCGGGCTTGATTATGAAAGGGTTGTTCTTGCAGGAGGCCCCTTAGGTATTCTCCAAGCTTGCCTTGATGTGGTTGTTCCTTACGTTCACGAACGCCATCAATTCAATAAACCCATTGGAGAATTTCAATTTATCCAAGGCAAGATTGCCGATATGTACACAAATTTAAGTGCTTGTCGGGCTTACGTTTATACGGTTGCCAAAGCCTGTGATCAAAATAAAGTTACGCGAAAAGATTCAGCAGGTGTCATTCTTTATGCTGCTGAAAGAGCCACTCAAATGGCCCTGGAAGCGATCCAATGCTTGGGTGGAAATGGTTATATTAATGAATATCCTACAGGCAGGCTTCTAAGGGATGCTAAGTTATTTGAAATTGGAGCGGGAACCTCTGAAATACGTCGCATGCTTATTGGGCGTGAAATTTTTAAAGAAAATGCTTGAGAGGATAACATCATGACTGTGTTAACCTCGTCCCTTGACCCAAAATCAAAAACTTTTCGGGAAAATGAAAAGCATATGAAAAGCCTTGTAAAGGAGTTTAAGGAAAAACTTAAACAAGTTCAAAGGGGTGGTGATGAAAAAGCCAAAGAAAAACATTTAGCGCGGGGAAAGTTGCTCCCTCGTGAGCGCATCGAAAAATTGCTGGATACTGGGGCGCCCTTTTTAGAGATTGGTGCCATGGCTGCCTATGGATCTTATAATAATCACGTTCCATCTGCAGGCCTAATTGCTGGCATTGGTCCTATTCATGGTCATGAGTGCATGATTATTGCCAATGATGCCACCGTGAAGGGAGGGACATATTATCCCTTGACGGTGAAGAAGCATTTGCGTGCACAAGAAATTGCAGAAGACAATCATCTTCCTTGTATTTATCTTGTAGATTCGGGCGGGGCCAATCTTCCCCATCAAGACGAAGTCTTCCCCGATAAGGATCATTTTGGGCGTATTTTTTATAATCAAGCCCGCATGTCAGCCAAAGGCATTCCTCAAATTGCGGCGGTGATGGGATCGTGCACGGCGGGAGGCGCTTATGTTCCTGCCATGGCCGATGAAACGGTTATTGTACGTAACCAAGGGACAATTTTCTTGGGAGGGCCTCCCCTTGTGAAGGCAGCTACTGGAGAAGTCGTTTCTTCAGAAGAGTTGGGTGGGGCTGAAGTTCATGCTAAAATTTCAGGCGTGGCGGATTATTTGGCAGAAAATGATTATGAGGCTTTGCAGAAAATACGCGCTATCGTTGCGACCTTGAACATAAAAAAAGAGCCAAACGTCTCTCTTAAAGTTCCAGAAGAACCCCTTTATCCCGTAGAGGAGCTTTATGGGGTTATTCCTCTTCAACTGCGGAAAGCTTTTGATATTAAAGAAATTATTGCGCGCCTTGTGGATGGTAGTCAGTTTGAGGAATTTAAAAAGAATTATGGTGAAACGCTTATATGTGGTTTTGCCCATCTTTGGGGGATGCCTATTGGAATTTTGGCTAATAACGGCATTCTGTTTTCTGAATCAGCTTTGAAGGGCGCTCACTTTATTGAACTTTGCTGTCAGCGCCAAATTCCCCTTTTGTTTTTGCAAAACATCAGCGGGTTTATGGTGGGAAAAAAGTATGAGAATGAAGGTATTGCAAAAGCAGGTGCAAAGCTTGTGATGGCGGTAGCTTGTGCAGCTGTTCCCAAAATTACGGTCATTATTGGAGGAAGTTTTGGCGCGGGTAACTATGGTATGTGCGGCAGAGCCTATAGCCCTCGTTTTTTATGGATGTGGCCCAATGCCCGTATTTCAGTCATGGGGGGAGAGCAGGCTGCAAGTGTTTTAACTGAATTGAAAAAAGAGGATTTAAAAGGTGGGGAAAAAGAGATTTTTAAAAAGAAAATTTTAGAGCAATATGAAGAGCAGGGGCATCCCTATTACGCTACTGCAAGGCTGTGGGATGATGGGATTATTGATCCCCTGGATACCCGTCAAGTGATCGCTTTAAGCCTTTTTACAGCCTTAAATGCTCCTTTTTCACCCACCCAATTTGGCATTTTTAGATTTTGAGGAGACGAAATGGACGAAGAAGTTCTTTTTTCAATTGATGAAGATAAAATCGCAAGGCTTACCTTGAATCGCCCTGAAGTTCATAACGCTCTTGATGAAAACTCTATTCATAAAATTAGGGATTTCCTTAAAATACTTTATGAGGACTCCACTGTTCGTGCCCTAGTTGTTGCGGGGAAAGGTAACAGTTTTTGCGCTGGAGCGGATCTTCAGTGGATGGAGAGAGCTTCAGAGCTCACAGAGGCTGAAAATGTGCAGGATGCTAATTTGCTCTTTTCGATGCTATCTTCTTTTAGTGTTCTTTCTATTCCCGTTTTAACTTATGTGCATGGCCTTGTTATGGGGGGGGGATTTGGAATTATAGGGTGTTCTGATATTGTTATTTCCGACTCCAAAACGGTTTTTAGTTTTCCAGAAGTCAAGCTTGGCCTTGCTCCTGCCATCGTTTCACCCTATGTGTTAAAAGGAGTTAACTCACATTTAATTCGGCGCTATTTCCTTACAGGAGAGAATTTTAATGCCACAAAAGCCCTCCAAATGGGTCTTATTCATGAAATAGTTGATGTTGAGTCTCAAGAGGAAGCTTTAGCTCCTTTTTTGCGGCAGATTCTAATTGCAAGTCCAAATGCCTTACGTCAAACAAAGAAACTTCTTTCTCAATTAACTTCAAATATTGGTGAAAAAGAGCATCAGATAACTGTTGAAACAATAGCCAGGCTGCGGCGTTCAGAAGAGGGTTTACAAGGAATTAATGCTTTTTTAAAGAAGAAGTCTCCCCCGTGGGTCTCTGAAAGATTTAAGGATGATTAAATCTGTCCTCATTGCCAATCGTGGAGAGATTGCATGCCGTATTATAAAAACAGCACGGAAATTGGGTATCCGAACTGTTGTCGTTTATTCAGATGTTGATGCTCATTCAAAAGCTGTTCAAAGTGCGGATGAGGCCTATCCTATTGGTTCTGCTCCAGCTTTAGAAAGTTATTTAAATGTACCTCTTATCCTTGCTGTAGCAAAACAAGCCAAAGTTGAAGCCATTCATCCCGGCTATGGATTTTTGTCTGAAAATGGGGATTTTTCTAAAGCCTGTTGTGATGAAGGCTTTATATTTATAGGCCCCTCGCCCGAGAGTCTCCAAGCCATGGGATCAAAAAAATGCGCCAAAGAAATTGCCAAAAAATTAGATATTCCTACCCTTCCTCAGTCTGAGGGAACTCTAGAGCCATCAACCCTTGGGTATCCTCTTGTGATTAAAGCTGTCATGGGTGGTGGTGGCAAGGGGATGAGAGTTGTTAAATCTGCTCCCTCCTTTGAAAAAGCTCTTCAAGCCTGCCAACGGGAAGCGAAAGCTGCTTTTGGATCCGATGAAGTTTTTTTAGAAAAATATGTTCCTGATGCGCGGCATATTGAGATTCAAATTTTTGGGGACGCCCATGAAAATCTCGTTCATCTCTTTGAAAGAGATTGTACTCTTCAAAGGCGCCATCAAAAAATTGTTGAAGAAGCCCCTTCCGGGCTTTTCTTAGAGCTTAAAGATAAACTTTATAAGGCAGCTCTCACTCTTGGAAAGGCTATCCACTATGAGAATGCGGGAACAGTCGAGTTTCTTGTGGATAGAAAAGGCAATTACTATTTCATGGAAATGAATCCTCGCCTTCAGGTTGAACATCCCGCGACAGAAACAATTACAGGACTTGATCTTGTAGAATGGCAGTTTCGTGTTGCCTCAAAGGAAAAACTTCCCCTGACGCAGGAAGAAATATTAGCAAAAGGTCATGCTATTGAGCTCCGTCTTTACGCAGAAGATCCAGCCCATAATTTCAAACCTGTAACGGGAGAAATATGGATAAGATCTCTCCCCACCCTTGAGCGTGTGGATACGGGTTTGAAAGAGTTTGATAAGGTTACCTCTTATTATGATTCGCTTTTAGCCAAACTTATTGTGGGAGGTACTTCTCGAGAAGAGGCCTTAAAAAAAGCAAGCCGTGCTCTTGCACAATGTGAAGTTTTAGGTTTGCAGACAAATGCTTCCTTTTTAAAAAAGCTTCTTCAAGATAAACAAGTTATCCAAAATGAAATTGATGTGGACTTTATTGATCGCCACATTTCTATGATGGCACCAATTCAAAATCCCCCTGACAATGTTTATGGGGCTGCGTCTCTTATAAAAATTCTTTCTAAAAGCAAGCTTAAAACTTCTCCTTGGGAGCAAAAAATGCATTGGCGTCTTGAGGGACATATTCCTTTTGAGTTTGAATGGATTTGTGGTGAGGAAAGACGAAAAGTATCACTTACCTATACTCTTAAAGGATGGGTTCTTAATTCATCTCAGCCCTTAGAGGCGTCGCTTTCAGAAAATACATTATTCTTTTCAGATTTTCGCATTTCTTATTGGGAAAGAGGTGAGAAAATCTCCCTCTTTTATGAAGGTATCAATTATAATCTTGTCTCTCACATTAGTGAGACCTTTCAAGGAGTTGTACAGAAAAAGGAAGCCTACCTAAAAGCTCCTTTGACGGGAAAAGTTATTTTAAATCTCGTTTCTGAAGGCGAATGGGTTAAGGCAGGACAATCCTTGTTGATTTTAGAGGCAATGAAAATAGAACACACCATTGTCGCGCCACGAGATGGAAAAATAAAGCAGCTCTTTTATAGAGAAGGAGACATTGTTGAAGAAGGAGCAGATGTCCTTGATATGGGAGAGAAAGAATGATTTACCCATCGAGAGTTCAAATTGTAGAAGTTTCTCCTCGTGATGGTTTGCAAGCTGAGAAAGTAACTGTACCGGTTGCCTCACGTATTCAATTTATTAACCTTCTTTCTGATGCCGGATTTAAGACCATCGAGGTCGGTAGCTTTGTCTCCCCCAAATGGGTTCCTAACATGGAGGGGAGTGATAAGGTTTATCAGAGCATTACAAAAAAAGAGGGGATCAATTATTCTGTTTTGGTCCCTAATCTTAAAGGATATGAGACAGCTCTTGAAAATAAAGTGGATTCAATTGCTATTTTTACAGCAGCCTCTGAAACTTTTTGTCAAAAAAATATTAATTCTTCTTTAAAGGAAAGCCTGGAAAATTTTAGGGCTTTTGTTCCGGATGCCAAGAAAAATGGTTTGTGGGTGCGTGGCTATATTTCTTGCGCTATTGCCTGTCCTTATGAGGGGTTTATTCCGCCTAAAAAGGTCCATGAGGTGGCTTTAGCGCTTCTCTCCTTGGGATGTGATGAAATCTCTTTAGGAGATACCATAGGTGTTGGAACGCCGCAGCAAGTTAAAGAGCTTCTTAAAGGCATACCTATTCCCTTAGACAAGGTAGCCGTGCATTTCCATGATACATATGGTCAAGGGATCGCCAATATTTATGCAGCTCTTTTAGAGGGGGTTTCCATTATTGATTCTTCCGCCTCCGGTCTTGGGGGATGCCCCTATGCTCCCGGAGCTTCAGGAAACGTAGCGACTGAAGATGTCATTTACCTTTTGCAAGGTCTTGGAATCGAAACGGGAGTCGATCTGTCAAAGCTCCTCAAAGCTTCACTTTTTATTGATGATGTCCTTGAGAAGGAAACATCTTCTAAGGTTTCTAAGGCCTTGCGGATCAATAAGACCAACTTTCATAGGAGTTGCTTTGAAAAATAAAAAATTAATTGAGCTCAACAATATTTCAAAAATATACCCTGAGAGACACATTCCAACTCTTGATAATCTTTCGTTGAGTATTCAGGAAGGGGAGAGCTTGGTCATTATTGGCTCTTCAGGGTCAGGCAAAACAACCCTTCTTAAACTATTAAATGGTCTTGAGACGCCGACCTCTGGCTCAATAAAGATCAAGGGGAAAGATATTAAATCCTATGACATTCTTGATTTACGTAGGTCTTTCTTTGGATACGTTTTCCAAAAAATAGGATTGTTTCCCCATATGACCGTAAAAGAGAATATTAGTATCGTCTTACGTTTGACAAAAAAATCCCCAAAATTTTGTGAAAAAAGGGTTTGCGAACTTTTAGATTTTATTCGGCTTTCTCCTGACATTTATTTGGATCGCTATCCTGATGAGCTTTCAGGAGGGGAGCAGCAACGGGTGGGGGTGGCAAGAGCGCTTGCAACGGATTCGGAATGTCTGTTAATGGACGAGCCCTTTGGCGCTTTAGATGCAGTGACAAGATGTGAGTTGCAAGATGAAATAATCCGTCTTAAGGAGGAATTTAGAAAAACAATTGTATTCATTACTCATGATATTTCAGAAGCTTTTAAACTGGGAGATCGAATTGCGGTTATGCAAAAGGGAAAAATTGAACAGATCTCTTCCAAAGAAACCTTGTATGAATCCCCCAAAACCCCTTTTGTGGAACAATTAGTTCAAACGGGGTTAGGAATTTAAGGAGGAATGGCCATCGAATTTATTTACTTTTTAAGCGAGAACTTCTCACCTCTCCTTCAAAAAACGTTTGAGCACATTAATCTTGTTGCGGTTTCGCTTCTTTTTGCTTCCGCTCTTGCGATTCCTCTTGGAATTCTCATTGCACGCTTTCCAACAATACGTACCCTTCTTCTAAAGGCAGGAAGTGTTTCTCAAACCATTCCGAGCTTAGCCATGCTCGCTTTATTGGTTCCTGTTTTAGGATTAGGATTTATGCCAACGATCATTGTTCTGATATTCTATGCAATCTATCCTATTTTAAGAAATACATATACAGGGCTTCAAAATATTCCCCCTGAATATTTGGAAGCGGCAGAAGGCTTAGGATTTTTAAGTTTTCAAAAATTAGTGTATGTAGAGCTTCCTCTGGCTCTCCCCATGATTATTTCAGGCTTGCGCCTTGCAACGGCAACAACCATTGGCATTGCAACAATAGCTGCTTTTATTGGTGCTGGAGGGTTGGGAGACTTTATTACTCAAGGGCTGGCTTTAAATGACTCGAACCTAATTCTCCTGGGAGCAATTCCTACTGCATTCTTGGCTTTGGCTTTTGATTATGGGATCTCACGGTTTGAAAATTATCTTTATTGCCGGAAACAAAAAACAATAAACGCTTCAATATGGAAATACAAAAGTCTCTTTTTAGGTGGAATGGGACTTCTATTTTTAGGAAGCTATTTCTTTCTGACTCCTCAAGGGAATAAGGAATCAAAAGTTATTATTATAGGGAGTAAAAATTTTCCAGAGCAAAATATCTTAGCTGAAATAATGGCGCAACTCATAGAAGATAAAACCTCCCTGAAAGTTATTCGAAAGTTTAATTTAGGGTCGACAGCTCTTGTGCATCAAGCACTTCTAAATGGTGAAATTGATCTTTACCCAGAGTACGACGGAACGGCGTATTTGACAGTTCTTAAGGAGCCCTGGGATGGTACTCAAAAAGATCTTTTTAAAAAGGTCAAAGAAAGCTACAAAAATCAATTTAATCTTCGATGGCTAGCTCCTTTTGGTTTTTCCAATTCTCAATCCTTAGCGGTGAGAAAAGATTTTGCTGAGACAAATAATCTCAAGTGTTTAAGTGATCTAGCCCCTCTTTCAAAAAATTTAAGTGTGGCAGCGCCTCCCGAATTTCTTAAACGTCCAGATGGACTAATCAATTTAAAAAAGGCCTATGGGTTTAATTTTAGAAATGTTATTCAGGTCAGTCCTACACTGATGTATGTAACTATAGAGCATCAAAAGGCGGATATCATTGCCTCCTTTACAACGGATGGAAAATTAAAAAGCGCTAATTTAATGATTTTAAAGGATGATAAAAATATTTATCCTTCCTATCAAGCCGCCCCTGTTTTGCGAGAAGTTGTTCATCTGAAATATCCTCAAATTGAAAAGGCCCTATCACCAATATTTGGTATTATTTCAGAACAAAAAATGATAGATTTGAACTCTCAAGTAGAGGAACAGGGGCAATTACCTTCAGCTGTTGTGCGTAAGTTTCTTAGTGAAAACCACCTTTTTTATGAAAAGTAAATTGAAGTTATTTACAGATATTTAATATTCTGCGGTTATTATAATTGTGTCTCAAGATAGCCGTCGAAGTCGAAATTAATATAGGAAAGTTGCAGAAATTGAAAGCTGTCAAAGTACCAAAGAAATTTGAAGCTATTTTCAAAAAAACTGAGAAAGTTGTTCAGACATTTTTTGAAAAAAAAGAATTTGATGTCTCAAAAGGAAAGATTGAAATTTCAGGGGAACGTTATCTCTTCGTTCGTGCAGCTTCACTTTCATTAGATTTTTTTGAATGTATTCTTAATCTTTATAAAGGTAAGAATAAAAAAATCGCGCAGAACTTTACTCGAAAACTTGTTTTTGACATGGCACATGCCATTGGTATGAAGGATGCAGAGCACTTTCATAAAGAATGGAAATTAAAGACTCCTCTTGAAAAAATTTCAGCCGGCCCTCCACATTTTGCTTATACAGGATGGGCCTTTGTTGAATTGCTCGATGATTCTAAAGCCACTCCTGACATAAATTTTTATCTTTCTTATAAACATCCCCATTCCTTTGAAGCCGATGCTTGGTTAAAGGCGGATAAAAAAAGTGATGTGCCTGTCTGCTTTATGAATGCCGGCTATTCTTCGGGATGGTGTGAACAAAGCTTTAGTATTCCCCTTATTTCAACAGAGATTACTTGTCGGGCCAAAGGGGATAAGGAATGTACATTCATCATGGCCCATCCTTCTAAAATGAAGGAATATATTGCTCACTTCCTTAAAAAAAATCCCGAAATTGTAGACTATGCAACAAATTATGAAATTCCTGACTTTTTTAGATTAAAAGAGGCAGAACTTACCTTGAGGGATGTCAACTCACGTTTATTTGAATCTAATAAGCAACTGAAAATTCAAACAAAAGCTCTTGAAGAAAAGGCTCGCTCAATTTCGTTTCTCAATGAAATGGGTGAAAACTTCACAAGTGCACACTCAAGTAATGAAATCTATATGATTTGCGCAAAATATACCCAAAAAATGTTTCCCAATTTTAAGGGGATCATTTGGACTTATTCTAAAATAAAGAATAAACTGGGAGCAACTGCCCAATGGGGCCATGAAAAGCCTCTTGAAAAGCTTCATATTGCTGCTGAAGCTTATTTGGCTTTTCAAAAGAGGACCATTCAGATATCCAGTTGTTCTCACTCTCGTCATAAGAAGGAGGGCTATATCTGTCTTCCCATTTTATCAAGTGATGAATGCTATGGCGTATTATCCATCACTTTTGATCTTCCAATACTTTCGCACACTGAACAAGACTTGATAGCACAAATTTCCCGAAGCCTTGCGCTTGCACTTACCAACTTAAAGTTACGTGATTCTCTGTATGAAATGTCCATTCGTGATTACATGACAGGCCTTTATAATCGACGCTATATGGAAGAAATGTTGTCTAAAGCTCTTGCCAATGCCAAGCGTAAAGAATCAAGCCTTGGAATTATCATGTTTGATATTGATTATTTTAAGAACTTTAATGACACTTATGGGCATGAAATGGGAGACCTTATTTTAAAAAAAATAGGCGAATCTTTGAAAGAGGAGTTTCGTGAAGGTGACATTTTATGCCGTTTTGGGGGAGAAGAATTTTTGGTTATTCTTATTGATTCTTCTGAAAAAATGACCTTAAAACGAGCAGAAAATTTACGAAAAGATGTGCAGAATCTTCGTGTCCCCATTGGTTCCCAAGAATTAAAACAGCTCACCGTATCTTTGGGAGTGGCGACATTTCCAGAAAATGGGTGGACAGAGAAAGAACTCTTTCATGCAGTGGATAAGGCTCTTTATCAAGCCAAGGAGAGAGGACGCAATCGAGTTTGTGTTGCATAAGTTTAACTTTCCATTTCCTTGAAAAACAGCTATTCTTTCTTAAATTATCAATTATTTATGATCGAATAGAAAAAAAATAAAAAATGGAATTTGATCCCGCCCTTTTAGCACGTATTCAATTTGCTTTTACTATAAGCTTTCATATCCTTTTCCCGTCCTTGACAATTGGGCTTGCTAGTTGGCTCGCCGTTGTTGAAGGTCTTTGGCTTAAAACAGGAAATGAAACCTATAGAGATATTTATAAGCTCTGGGTCAAAATTTTTGCTGTTACTTTTGGAATGGGTGTTGTTTCAGGGGTAGTGATGTCCTATCAATTTGGAACGAACTGGTCCGTTTTTTCTGACAGAACAGGAAGTGTTTTAGGCCCTTTGCTGGCTTTTGAAGTCTTAACGGCCTTTTTCCTCGAGGCGTCCTTCCTTGGGGTTATGATTTTTGGTTGGGACAGGGTGACACCCAGAATGCACTTTCTCTCCACAGTTATTGTGGCTGTTGGAACAGTGATCTCTGCTTTTTGGATTCTCTCAGCAAATAGTTGGATGCAAACTCCAACAGGTTATGAGATAGGGGCTGACAATCTTTTTCTTCCTTTAAATTGGGTAGATATTATTTTCAATCCATCCTTTCTTTATCGACTTTTCCATATGGTGACAGCAGCCTATCTTACAACAGCTTTTTTTGTTGGAGGTATTGGCGCTTGGTATCTTTTAAAGAAACGACATCTTAAACAGGCTAGAATTATGGTGGGTATGGCCATGCTCATGGCTGTTTTTGTCTCTCCAATTCAAATTTTTTTAGGCGATCTTCATGGGTTAAATACACTCAAATATCAACCACAGAAAATAGCAGCCATCGAAGCCATATGGGATACAGGGAAGGACGTCCCCTTTGTTTTGGTGGGTTGGCCGGATGAGAAGACAGAAACTACCCATTTTGCGGTGACAATTCCTTATCTTACAAGTTTACTTCTTACCCATGAGGTGGGAGGAGAGTGCCGTGGATTGAAGTCATGGCCCAAAAGTGAAAGGCCCCCCATCCTTCCTATTTTCTGGTCTTTTAGGATTATGGTAGGGATCGGACTTCTTATGCTTCTGACGGGTTTTATGGCAATCGTACTGTACTTTCGAAGTCAACTTTTTACCCAAAAATGGTTTCAATATTGGTGTCTTTTCATGACTCCATCTGGTTTTATTGCGGTGCTCGCTGGTTGGTTTGTCACAGAAATTGGGCGTCAGCCTTATATTGTTTATGGGCTGATGCGCACCTTAGAAGCTCGTTCTCCAGTCATAGGACAACATGTTTTCCTTTCTCTTATTGCCTTTGTATTTGTTTACACCTTTGTGTTTGGGGCTGGGATTTATTATATCGCTAAGCTTATCCGAAAAGGGCCTAGTTCAAAGGAGAAGAAAGAAGATATTTATGGATCGCATGGTCTCAAAACACCGCGATTATAGGGGAGGTTCTCAGAATGTTTGATTTTTCACCTTTTTTAAACTTACCCCTTTTGTGGGGAGGAATCATTGCTCTGGCTGTCTTTCTGTATGTTTTGCTTGATGGATTTGATTTAGGAGTTGGTATCCTCTTTCCCTTTGCTCCTAGTGAGGATTGTCGTCACAAAATGATGAATTCGGTGGCTCCTTTTTGGGATGGGAATGAAACCTGGTTAGTTTTAGGGGGAGGGGGGCTCTTCGCAGCCTTTCCTCTTGCCTACTCTATTTTGTTTCCCGCCTTTTATATTCCTCTCATCATAATGCTTTTGGGACTTATTTTTAGAGGCGTTGCCTTTGAATTTCGTTTTAAAGCAAGTCCCGAGACACGAAAACTATGGGATTATTCCTTTCATTTTGGCTCGCTCATCGCTGCTTTTTTTCAAGGGATGATCTTGGGGTCATTTGTAGAAGGCGTTTCCGTACAGGGGCGAGGCTTTTCTGGAGGGCCTTTTGATTGGCTGAGCTCATTTTCTTTAATGACGGGCCTTGCCCTTGTTTTTGGCTATGCCCTTTTAGGGGCAACATGGATTGTCATGAAGACAGAGGGTATTTCGCAGGAATGGGCGCGAAAAGTAGCCCTTTACGTTTTAATCTATATAGCGGGTTTTATGGGCTTAGTGAGTTTATGGGTTCCCTTTTTAAATGAAGAAATTTTTAGGAGATGGTTTAGTTTCCCTAATCTTGCTTATCTTTCCCCCATTCCTATTCTAACCGCTTGTACCTTTCTTGCTCTTTATTGGGGCCTTTCAAAGAAAAGAGAATTTCTTCCTTTTTTCTTATCTCTTTTCCTCTTCACTCTTGGATATGTGGGGCTTGTTATAAGCTTATGGCCTTGGATTGTACCCTATACCGTTCCTTTGTGGAAAGCTGCAGCGGACACCCGCTCTCTTTCTCTAATGTTAGTCGGGGTTATTCTTTTTCTACCCTTTGTCTTGGGGTATACTTTTTATTCCTATTATGTCTTTCGCGGCAAAGCCACACCTCAAGAATGGTATTAAGATGAGCGAAGCTAAGTTAAAACCGTGGCTTTGGTTTTTAGGCTTATGGATCGCCAGTTTATCCTGTACCTTTTTTATGGTTTATGGGTTGAAACGGCTTATAAAATTAATAAGCTAAGAAAAGAGGAGACAAATACTGAATTTTAATTGGAAAAAATTAAAAATCCCTCTTCTTGGTATTGCAGTGCTTATGATTATTATTGTGATCTCACTCATCATGATATTTTTGCATTATAAGGGGCATTCTAATCATTTAGTTCTTTATGGCAATGTGGACATTCGTCAAGTTGAACTTGGGTTTCGCGTGAGCGGGCGTCTTAAGAAGGTGCTCGTTGAGGAAGGAGATCAAGTTAAGCAGGGTGATCTTTTGGCGCTTCTAGATAAGGCGCCTTATGAGGCAGATCTTGCTTCAGCTAAGGCAGGGTTGGCTCAAGCAGAAGCGAACTATTTAAAGTTGCAACATGGGAGTCGGCCTCAGGAAATTGAGGAAGCTCGCGCCCTTGTGCGTGAAAAACAAGCTGCTGTAACGAATGCAGATCTTATTTTTGCTCGGCAAAAGGAACAAATTAAAATTGGAGCCTCCTCTCAACAGAACTACGATGATGCTTTGGCTCAAAAAAATGAAACAGAAGCTCAGTTAAAAAGTGCTCAAGAAAGCTTGAGTCTTACGGAAGAAGGATTCCGCCAAGAGGACATTCAAGCGGGAAAAGCAGCTATGGAAGTTGCCAAAGCTCAACTTGAATCCGCTAAAATCAATTTAACGGACACAGAAATATTTTCCCCTTCTGATGGGATTATTCTCACCCGCGTGGGAGAGCCAGGGGCGATCATTGCTCCCCAATCCATTATCTATACCCTTACGCTCCATAAACCTGTGTGGATTCGTGCCTATGTTTCTGAAACTGACTTAGGGCGCATCAAACCGGGCATAGTAGCTTTAATTTACACGGATGCGGACCCTGACCATCCCTTTAAGGCTCAAATCGGGTTTATCTCCCCCACGGCTGAGTTTACGCCAAAGACCGTTGAAACGCCTGAGCTGCGCACGGACTTAGTTTATCGCCTTCGATTATATGTGGACGATCCAAAAGGGAAACTGCGACAAGGTATGCCTGTTACAGTTAAGTTGGATGTCAAAGAGTAAAGACGCCATCCACATCATCTCTCTGGGTAAAGCCTTTCCTGGTGCCAAAAAAGCCGCTCTTGACAATATTAATGCAGTGATTCGCCCGGGCATCATAACCGGATTGATTGGCCCCGATGGCGCAGGGAAGACAACCCTTCTAAGGCTTATGACAGGCCTTCTATTGCCAAGCCACGGTAAAGTAAATGTTTTTGGCTTGGATACAGTCCAGGATGCGGAGAGGCTCCATGATATCACAGGCTATATGCCTCAAAAATTTGGACTCTATGAGGATCTGACAGTTATTGAAAATCTTAACCTTTATGCGGCTCTTCATGGAATTTCTGAGAAAGACAAGCCTGAAGTTTTTGATAGAATGCTTCATTTTACCTCCCTCGGACCTTTTACTACCCGGCTTGCGGGAAACTTGTCAGGAGGAATGAAGCAAAAACTGGGTCTTGCTTGTTCTCTTTTAGGAAAGCCAAAAGCTCTCCTTTTAGATGAACCCAGTGTGGGGGTGGATCCAGTTTCACGGCGGGAGTTGTGGAAAATGGTTAGTGATCTTGCGAGAGAGGGTATATGTGTTGTGTGGTCTACCTCCTATCTCGATGAAGCCGATAGGTGTAGTGAGGTTCTTTTATTAAATGAAGGGAAGCTTCTTTTTTATGGGCCGCCAAAAGACTTAACAAAACAAGTGAATAAAGGGGGGAAAGAGGAATTCGGATTTGAAGAGGCCTTTATTGGAATTCTTGGAGGAAGCCATAGAGGAGAATCGGTTTTAGCAAAGCATATGAAGCGAAAAAAAGTTAAGGACGTTCCACCAATTCAAGCGGAAAATTTGACGAAGAAATTTGGTAACTTTACAGCGGCACGAGATATCTCTTTTATCATTAAACAAGGAGAAATTTTTGGGCTTTTGGGCCCTAACGGGGCGGGAAAATCGACCATTTTTAAGATGCTATGTGGCCTTTTGCAGCCAACTGAAGGTCATGCATTGATTTCAGGTTATAGTTTAAAAACGGCGTCCTCTGAAGCGCGCTCGCGCATTGGCTATATGGCTCAAAAATTTTCTCTTTATAGTGATTTAAGTGTGAGTGAAAATTTAAATTTCTTCTCAGGGGTCTATGGACTTATGGGCCATCATCGGCGGACACAAATGGAGCAAATGATTTCTATTTTTGAATTAGCTCCCTATCTGGGAGAGAATGTGGGGCTGCTTCCCTTAGGCTTTAAACAAAGATTGGCTCTGGCGTGCTCCTTAATGCATGAGCCAGATGTTCTCTTTTTAGATGAACCCACCTCGGGAGTGGATCCTCTGGTACGAGAAGAATTTTGGAATCACATTCAGGGGATGGCTGCAAAGGGAGTCACCATCATGGTGACAACCCATTTTATGGAAGAAGCGGAATATTGTGATCGCATTGCCCTAATTTATGGGGGAAGTAGCATTGCGTTAGGAACGCCGGCGGCATTGAAAGAAATGGTGAAATCAAAGACATTGCCAAAACCAACCCTTGAAGATGCCTTTATTACTTTGATTGAACAATTTGATCAAAAGAGGGGCCTATGAACCATTTTTCCTTCTCCCGCTTTTGGGCTTACTTTAAAAAAGAAGGTAAGCAAATCATGAGAGATCCTAGTACCTTTCTCATTGCCTTTGTTCTTCCTTTAATAATGATGTTTATTTTTGGCTATGGGGTGTCTTTGGATGCGGATAAAGTCCCTCTGGGACTTCTTTTGGAGGATATTTCACCCACAGCCAGAAGTCTTGAAAATGCGTTTCTGGGCACAACCTATTTTGACGTGAAGACAAGTTATAATCGCTCTGCAATTGAGCAGGATCTTACGGGCGGTCGTGTTCGAGGCATTGTTGTGATTTCTCAGGATTTTTCCAAAAATTTACTCAAAGGAGTAGAAACTCCTCTCCAAATTCTGCTTGATGGAAGCGAGCCCAATACAGCACGGTTTGTTCTTAATTATGCTGAAGGTGTGGTAAATAATTGGGTGAAACAACAAAAAGATGAAGGAAAATCGTTCCTTGCCCCTCCTCTTGTTGCGGTGCCGCGTATTTGGTTTAATTCCTCATTGGAAAGCCGCTATGTTTTGCTTCCCGGATCGATCGCCATCATTATGACCCTTATTGGAACTCTTCTCACAGCTCTTGTTGTGGCTCGTGAATGGGAAAGGGGCACAATGGAGGCTGTAATGGCCACTCCTCTTCGCATTTCTGAAATGCTTCTTGCCAAATTAGTGCCTTATTTTCTCCTCGGTCTTTGTGCAATGATCTTGTGTATTTTTCTTACCGTTGTCTTATTTCAGGTTCCCTTCCGGGGATCTTATTTTATCCTATTTATCTCAACGTCTATATTTCTTCTTGCGGCCTTAGGTATTGGGCTAGTTGTGTCTTCCACAACACGTAATCAATTTGTCGCAAGTCAAATTGCAATCATTATTGGGTTTCTTCCAGCCTTTATGCTCTCAGGATTTATTTTTGAAATCAGTTCAATGCCTTGGATTATTCAGATGATGACCTATATTTTTCCTCCAAGGTATTTTGTTACTATTTTGCAGAGCAGTTTTTTAAGTGGAACGACATGGGCCCTTGTTCTTCCGAGTCTTTTTGTGATGTTCCTCATTGCAAACTTCTTTCTTGGGATTTCGGCGCTTAAAATGGTGAAGAGAATAGATTGAATATGAAAAAGCAAATAAAAAATGTCTGGTTGCCAATTAGGACTCTTATTATTAAGGAAATTCTTGCTGTTTGGCGCGACAAAAAAAGTCGGATTACACTGGTTGTTCCACCGCTTATTCAGTTGATCATTTTGTCTCACGCGGCGACTTTAGATGTTAACAATATTTCTATTGGGATTTTTAACCAAGATAGCGGCTGGTATAGTCAAGAACTCACCCAAAGAATAAAAGGTTCCCCTTATTTTAAGCATGTTTATGAGTATAAAAAACCGCAAAGTATAAGAGAGTCTATCGATAAACAAGAAGTGATCGTAGCCCTTCAACTTCAACCTAATTTTTCTAAACTTGTTGCTGAGGGGAACACTGCCCCTGTTCAAGTAATTTTGGATGGTCGAAAATCAAATGCCTCTCAAATTGTCTTTGGTTATCTTAATCTTATTTTCCAGTCCTATAATAGAGATATGCTAAGGAATCAAGGGATTGACGTGCCTGAGCCAATCAGCATTCAATATAGGTCCTTTTTTAACCCCAATATTGAGTATATTTATTTTACGGTTCCTTCCTTGGTTGCTATTTTAAGTATGATTCTGGCTTTAATGGTGACAGCTATGTCAGTCTCTCGTGAGAGAGAAAACGGGACCTTTGATCAATTGCTTGTTTCCCCCCTTCAGCCTTGGCAAATTCTGGTGGGAAAAATGATGCCAGCCATGGTAATCAGTATTGGTGAAAGTACGCTTTTGATGATCGCCGTGTTGCTCCTTTATAATATTCCCTTTAAAGGATCTCTCATTCTACTTTATTTTAGCATGATCATTTTCTTGTTTTCTATTGTGGGAATTGGCCTTTTCATCTCTTCCATTTGTAAGACCCAACAGCAATCTATTTTGGGAACCTTTGTTTTTATGACGCCTACCATGCTTCTGTCCGGTTATGCAACACCTATTGAAAATATGCCTCCCTGGCTTCAACCAGTTACAAACATCTTTCCCATCAAGCACTTCTTTATTATCATTCGTGGTATTTTTTTAAAGGATATGCCCACTCTAGAGGTTTTAAGGTATAGTTGGCCCATGGTCCTCATTGCCCTTTTCACTCTGACCCTTGCGGGCTGGATGTTTAAAAGGCGTTTAGAATAAAGGAGGAGGAGCATAACGGGGAGCTTGAAGACCTTTTTCGAGCCATTCCATGGCTGCTTCCATATTTTGATGTTCATGACTCTCTAAGTGAGCCATCAGCTGATAAGCGATGGCTGTGGGGTGTTTTTCTAAAAGCTGTTTTAAGGCGGTTCGTGTTTCCCCCCAAAGTTTTGCTTTCAGACCTGTACGGGCCAATAGCAAGAGACTTTCTGGATTTTTTGGATTTTTCTTCACAAACTCTTTTATTTTTTCAAAGGCAATTCCCTCATTTTTAGGAGAGAGAATTTTCAAATAGAGATCTCCTAAGGTTTGCGTGGGGGCATGATCCCAAGTTGCTTGTAGAATGCTCAAAGCTTGGGCGTGATGACCTTGTTCTTGGAGTAAATCAGCCAGCATTTCAGATACTTGAGTGAGACTCGGGTCTAAATAATGGGCTTGGCGAAGATAAGTTTCCTTTTGCTCTTGCGAAATTTTAGGTTGAAGAGCTTCCTGGTATTCAATGTTGGCCAGTTGTTTTTTGCTTTGATCCTTTGTGATGTAGCCTAAATCGTCCAAGCGGAGAGCTGTTTTTTCAGCATCAATAAACTTTTTTTGTTCACGCGCTATGGCTAGAAAGTGTTTAAGGACCCAAGGAGAAGAGCTGAAATCTTTTTCAGCACGTTTTAAAAGGTCATAAGCCTTATTGAAATCGCTGCGCACAATAGCCGCACGGATCTGTCCTTTAAGTCCTAAAAAGAAAGTACTAGGCTGAGCAATAAGGGTTATAAAACATTGTTCTGCTTCTAAGTGATGTTTTGTTTTTTCGAAGATATTTCCAGCAATCCAGAGAAAAAAAGGATTTTTTTCAAGTTTCTTTTTTATTTTTTGAGTTAGCTCAAGGGCCATATTAAAATTTTCAGCTTCATAGGATGTTAAAAGGTTTAACAATTCCGCTTCTACATTGCTTTCCTGTGACTTTTTATAATGATTTGCCCATTTTGAAGGAAGATTAATGAGCCACAAAATACTGTACCCCATAAAGAGAAGGATAGACATGAGAAAAATCAAAATGATAAAAGCTAAAATGGCGGAAAGTTGAATATTATAACCAAACCATATCAGCTCTAATGAACCTGGATTTACAAGATAAACGATGCCGAGAAATCCAAAGAAGATAGCTGTGACAATAAAGAAAAGAAGCCATTTCATCCATTTTGTCCTTGAGCAAGTTTCATCAGAAGATTTTTATAAAGCATTTCAACTTTAAGTCGTTCTTGAACTTTTTTTATCCATGATGAAAAATTCTCCTTTTCATCCTCAGGAAGTTTTTCAAATAAGGTCAAAACTTCAGAGATATTTTTCTCATCTATAGCCTTTTCAATTTTTTGGGGAGAGCTTGTTTCTGAAGCCTTTTCCGTGCCAGTTCTTTGAATACGAATGAGAGATTTTAAACGAGATTTTAAACGCTCCCAAAGAGATTTTTGCTTAACAAGAGTAGAAGGCAAGGAAGATTGAAGTTCAGTATAGGTTGGACAATTAGATATGGTGGAGAGCTCAAGAAGCAAATATGGCGTATCCCCACTGGGATGTTTTTGAAGGTAGGTTTTAAAGGTAGATAAAGGTATCCAGCCTTCCAACACCCCTTCCAAAAGCTGGATAGTAATGAGTTGTTGAGAAGCCTCCGGTGTGTTCTTTTGAACAGCTTCTATGGCTGCAGTCATTTCTTTAAGGGGCTCAGGGTTTTCGGACTTAGAGTTTTCGACTTTAACTTTAACTTGTGGAAATGTTAGCGTTTTATTTTGATTGTATTTCTTC
The DNA here is from genome assembly GCA_021731585.1 of Alphaproteobacteria bacterium. Lineage (GTDB taxonomy): Bacteria > Pseudomonadota > Alphaproteobacteria > UBA9655 > UBA9655 > UBA9655. The sequence goes on along the minus strand of JAKFXB010000089.1, from coordinate 8,524 downwards.
CATAAAATAAAATTCGAAAGAAAAAGAAGAATTAACAATAAAAAATAAATCCAAATTCTTTTGGAGGATTTTAAGATTTGGCTGAAACGCTGCCAAAACAATCTTTTAGAAGTTTTTTTATTTTCCGTCATCAAAATATCCTAGTATATTGTGCGTTGAGGGATGAGGACTTATCCAAATTTCTTTCCAAAGAATTTTTTGTGCTTTTTCAGCTATATCATAACTCAAACAGAGGGCTTTATTCAAGGCAATCTCTTTTTCAAGTTTTGAGGCTTTGACAAGATTAATAAAAAGCTCAGTTGTTCTAGGGGAAAAGAAGAGCACATGAGATATTTTTTTATTAAAGAAATCAGTTGTGAGCGAATTGGAGAAATGCTCAATATCATTGATCTGGTAAACAACCTGGCGCTGAGCTTTAAAACCTAAGACTCTTAATTCACGAACTATATCTCCTTTAATAGTTTCGCCAGAGAGATGATATAAGATGCCTGCATCTGGCCGCGCCTGCCGTGCCACGAGCTCTTGTAAGTCTCTGCTATTTCCTTTTGCACTGAATACGGTGATGAATCCTAACTGATGAGCAAGGGCTGCTGTTTGATCTCCCACAACGTAAAGCGGAATTTTTTTAAGATAACTATTATTCTTGATAGCGCGTAGTGCATTTTTGCTCGTGATTAGCAGGGCTTGGGGATTTTCAAGTGGAGAAATGGCAAAGAATACGGGCTCAAAAAGAGGATAACAAAGAACTTTTTTTCCAAGCGCTTCCAAATGTGAAGCAAGAGGAAGAGCGTCCTCAAGAGCTCGAATTAAGAGAACGTGGGACATGCACCCTCTTTGAGAAGTATGTTAGCCGCTTCACAACCAATTTCTTTTGGGTGAGAAGATAACCCTTTGTGAGTGACAAAACGCATGTTATGGCCATTTGGATCGCTGATCATCCCTTTTAAAGTGAGAATTTCTCCTTCAAGAGTAGCATAGGCAGCAATAGGAGTGCGACAAGAGCCATTGAGAGTTTTCATAAAGGCCCGTTCTGCTGTGACGGTTGCAAAAGTTACAGGATGGTTTATGGAAGAGAGAAGCTCGAGAAGATTAAAATTCTTCTCGCGACATTGAATCCCAATAGTTCCCTGAGCTACTGCGGGGAGGCAGTCCTCCAGAGATAAAATTTGTGTTATTTCATCCATTAATCCTAAGCGCTTAAGACCTGCAACGGCCAGAAGCGCTGCATCAACTTCTCCTGTTTTAATTTTTTCGATGCGTGTGTTCACATTCCCTCTCAATGATATTGGGGTAACGTGAGGGAATTTATTCAATATATAGGCTTGACGCCGTAAGGAAGACGTTCCAAAGAGGGCGTCTTTGGGTAAGGTCTCGAGCGAGATTCCTCCCCGTGATATCAAGGCATCGCGTGGGTCTTCCCGTTCAAGCATGGCTGGAAAGAGCAGGCCTTCTAGGCAGTCAACCGTAACATCCTTCATAGAGTGAACAGCAATATCAATTTCTTCTTTTAGAAGGGCATGTTCGATTTCTTTTGTAAAAAGGGATTTGCCACCTAAATCAATAAGGCTCCTGTCCACAATGGTATCACCAGTGGTTTTGATAGGAACGACCTTAAGGTGCCCTTTGAGAAAGGGATGATGTTCCAAAAGCTTATCCATAACTTCTTGAGTTTGGATAAGGGCCAGAGGGCTTCCTCGCGTTCCGATGCGAATACTTTTCATAAGATGTGACTTTAACGAGTTCTCTTTCTCTTGCCTAGTAGAGTTGTTTGTGGTTGAAAAGAGAAAGATAAAATATGTGGGGTCTTAAAATGATTCATATCTTAAAAACAAAGAATTGGAAGGGTCCTTTTTCCAAGCAGGAACAAGAAGATGCTGTGGTTGCCTTAGAGGGGGGAGCTGTTCTTTACTTTCCCTCTCTTCCTTTTGGTTTAGAGCCCGATGAGACCATTTTACTTTCACCTCACTACTCCCATCCAAAATCTAAAAATATTGGTTATGATCTTAAATCAAGAAAGGTGACAGGAGTACAGGGGACTGAGGAAGCCACTCCTTCCTTTGAATCTATGCTTGATCGGTATGCCACAAATACAAAAATACTGCTGGAGGCAATCCTTCCTCAGTATCAAAAATACCTTGAGAGAGGGCGCACGAGCTATCGTCCCGTTGAAATTGCTGGGCGGCAAAGTTCTTATCGAAAAGACGATACGCGCCTGCATATAGATGCTTTTCCTTCTTCTCCCGTTCAAGGGAAGAGAATTCTAAGGGTTTTTACGAATATTAATCCTCATGATCAAAGTCGCTTCTGGCGATTAGGGGAGCCCTTTTCAAAAGTTGCAGAGCGCTTTCTTCCTCATTGCCCCCATCCGTTGCCAGGGAGTCAGTGGTTTTTAGAAAGGCTCTGTATTACAAAAACACAGCGCACGCCTTATGATCATTATATGCTGCAGCTTCATAATCGTATGAAAGCTGATGAGATTTATCAAAAAGAGGCTGAACAACAAGAATTCTCTTTTCCCCCACAGAGCACGTGGATTGTTTACACGGATCTGACCTCTCATGCGGCGATGCAAGGACAATATGCTCTGGAGCAAACTTATTATCTTCCTATGGATGGAATGAACTCTCCTGAGTTGGCTCCTTTAAAAATTCTTGAGAAAGCCCTTGGACGTCCCTTGTTATAACAAATGATTATTTTAGGCATAGAAACAAGTTGTGATGAAACCGCTGCTTCTCTTGTTACCGAGAACAAGCAAATTCTCTCGAATGTTGTCTCCTCCCAATTAAAAGACCATAAACCTTTTGGTGGCGTAGTGCCAGAAATTGCTGCGCGGGCTCATCTTGATCATATGGACTGGATTGTAAAAACCGCCTTTGAAGAAGCAAATCTCACCTTGAATGACATTGATGGGATTGCTGTTGCTGGGGGGCCGGGTCTTATCGGAGGTGTGATTGTAGGCGTTATGATGGCTAAAGGTTTGGCAATGGCTAAAAATCTGCCTTTCATCCCTGTAAATCACCTTGAGGCCCATGCCTTAACGGTGCGACTGACCCATGAGATTTCCTTTCCCTACCTTTTGTTACTCGTCTCTGGGGGACATTGTCAGTTTCTGATCGTTGAAGACGTTGGAAATTACACTTACTTGGGGGGGACTTTAGATGATGCTCTTGGGGAATGTTTGGATAAAACTGCAAGGCTTTTAGGGTATCCTTATTCAGGCGGGCCTGCGATTGAACGGCTCGCTCTTCAAGGGAATTCTAATATGTTTAGTTTTCCTAAACCACTTAAAGGTCAAATAGGATGTAATTTTTCTTTTTCTGGACTTAAAACTGCGGCCCGAAAAATTATTCTTGAAGCAGATCAAACTGCTCCTCGCTTTCGGGAAGATTTTTGCGCCTCTTTTCAAAAGGCGATTGGAGAGATTTTGGAGGATCGATTGAAACATGCCCTCCAAATGGCTCTTGAAAAAAGTCCCAAAATCACCACCCTCGTCATAGGGGGAGGAGTTGCAGCAAATCAATATTTTAAGCAACGCTTGGCTTTATGTGCTGAAAGTTATGAAGTTTCTGTGATGTCTCCTCCTATAAACCTTTGTACAGATAACGGGGCTATGATAGCGTGGGCCGGCATTGAAAGATTTAAAAGAAACTTGAGTGATACCCTATCCTTTGCCCCGCGTCCACGGTGGCCACTCGAAGACTTAAAATGTAAAACAGGAGAGTAGTTTAAGTGCATTATACCGCTGTTATTGGAGCCGGCGCTTGGGGAACAGCCTTAGCTTTGGCGGCATTTAGAGCCCATTTAAAAATAAGCCTCTGGTCGATTAGTCCTGATGAAGTTGAAGAAATTAATCAACAACATGAAAATGTCTCGCGCCTTCCTGGAATTCCCTTAGATCCTTCCTTAAGGGCCACAATTGATCCTCAAGAAATATCAAAGGCTGATAGTATCATTCTGGCGCCTCCTGCTCAATTTATGAGGAGCACATGTGCAACATTTAAGAAAGTTCTCTCTTCCCACGTTCCCCTGATCATTGCCTCAAAGGGGATTGAAAATGGAACAGCTCTTTTGATGTCAGAGGTGGTACGGGAATTCTTTCCCCAAAATCCTCTTCTGGTTCTTTCAGGTCCAAGTTTTGCTAGTGACGTTGCGAAAGAGCTGCCAACAGCTGTAACTCTTGCCGCGGAAGACATTTCCCTCAGTCAAAAGATGGCTTCTCTTATGAGCAGTCGGTATTTTCGCCTTTACGCCTCTGAAGATATTATAGGGGCTCAATTGGGTGGGGCTTGTAAAAACATAATTGCCATTGCTTGTGGTATTACCGAAGGTCGAGGTTTAGGAGATAATGCTCGGGCCGCGTTAGTCGCGCGCGGCCTTACAGAAATAGCAAGGCTAGGGTGTGCTATGGGGGCAAATCTTGAAACCTTTCTTGGACTTTCAGGTGTAGGGGACATTACGCTCACCTCCTTAAGCGCCCAGTCAAGAAATAAGACCTTTGGTCTTTCCTTAGGAAAGGGGGCGAGCCTTGAAGAGTTGCTGGCAAAAAAAGTGACTCTTACGGAAGGGGTTTTTACGGTCTCAGGGACTGTAAAATTGGCTGAAAAATATAAAGTGGAGATGCCGATTACCTTTGCCATGGATACTCTTTTAAATAAGGGGGGAATGCTCGAGGCTTTAATCAAAGATCTTCTGTCTCGTCCTTTAACAATTGAGGGAATATAAATGAATTATTGGCTTATAAAGACCGAGCCTCATGTTTGGTCATGGGTGGATCAAGTAGAGAAAGATGTGACCTTTTGGGATGGAGTGCGAAATTACCAGGCTAGCAACAATTTAAAAGCCATGAAGGTGGGGGATCTTGCCTTTTTCTATCATTCGGGAGAAGAACGCCGGATCATGGGAATCGTTGAAATTATAAAGCCTTATTACCCTGATCCATCGGATCCTGCAGGGCGCTTTGGAATGGTGGATGTTAAGGCACGCACTCCTTTTTCTCATCCTGTCAATTTGGCCACTGTCAAAAAGGACTCTCGTTTCAGGCACTTGGGATTAGTTCGTCAATCTCGCCTTTCTGTGATGCCTATAGATAAGGTTTCCTGGGAGATCTTGACGGCTCTTGGAGCCTAATTGAAGGAAATGCTTGCATTTTGGAATTATTTTGTTTATTAAAAAGATCACTGTTTACAAAAGTGAGTGCGTACAATGTTTATACAAACAGAGGAAACACCAAATCCGGCTACACTAAAGTTTCTCCCTGGTCGTACTCTAATGCCAGAGGGAACCGCAGATTTTAAGACTGTAGAAGAGGCTGCCAAATCTCCCCTTGCTTCAAAGCTTTTTGAGATTCAGGGCGTTAATGGCATTTTTTTCGGGGCGGATTTTATTACTGTTTCTAAGGAAAATATGAAAGACTGGGCTGTGCTTAAGCCCGAGGTCTTAGGAATTATCATGGAGCATTTTATAACGCACCAGCCCTTGTTTTATGGAGAAAGAGTTCCTACATCCACAAAACATGATGACGATCCTATCGTGGGTCAGATTCAGGAAATCTTGGATACGCGTATTCGTCCCGCCGTGGCTATGGATGGAGGAGATATTGTCTTTGACTCATTTGAAGAAGGTATCTTATATGTGCGTATGCAAGGAGCTTGTGCAGGCTGCCCAAGTTCATCAGCCACATTAAAGTCTGGCATTGAAAATATGCTGCGGCACTATGTGCCAGAGGTTCTTGAAGTAAGAGCGGTAGAGAGTTAAGGAGTTTATTATGCTGAAACAATCGAAGACTCAAATTTCCCTTATTGTTATTTTGGGACTGATGATCTTAGGCCAGGCTGGCTTTGTTATTTATCAAAATTTTATTCCAGTTCCTGAAGAAAGTGTAGGAACCCAGGCGGTTGTTCTTGAGAAGAAATCTGTTGTATCTGCAGGGTCTGCGAAAGCTTTTGGCCTCAATTATCCTCAAGAAAAATATATTCAGGTTTCTAGTGTAAAAGAACTCGGTAAAGTCTTTAACAATTTAGATTATACTCTTGCGAAGGCCAAGAGTGAGGGACAGGTTCCCCGTCTTTTCTTGTCAAAATTACCGCAGGATATGAAACATAAGAAAAAATCATCTAACTCCGATTTTGTTCAAGTGCTTTTGCCCCATATTTTAAGAGTAAATGAGCAGATTTTATCTGATAGAGAGCGTCTTTTAGATATGCAAGAACGGAAACAAAATGGCCAGCATTTGCGTCATTCAGAAAAAATGTGGCTCAGTAAGCTTGCTTCTGAATATCGCTGTAAATCAACGAAAATTGAGTCCTTGTTAATGCACGTTGATATTGTTCCACCCTCACTTGCCCTTGCTCAAGGTATTCTCGAGACAGGCGGTGGTAGGTCTCATGCGGCTTTAAAGAAAAATTCCCCCTTTGGCTATATGGCTACCAAAACAAAAGTGGCTAAGTTTGAAAGTCTTCAACATAGTGTAGAAGCTTATGTAAAAAATCTGAACCGCCACCAAGCCTATAGTGTTTTTCGTAAGGATAGAGCTTCTTTAAGGGCTAAAAATCAGACGTTATGTGGTCATAAGTTGGCTTCATGCCTTACAAAATATTCCGTTCGTGGCACAGCCTATACCCGTGATTTGCAACATTTAATTCACAACCGTGGATTAAAAGCTTATGATAGTGGGCATGTGCGTTTAAAACCATAAGGGATACCATGAGCAAAATTTCGGAGGCTTCTTTAGGCCAGATTTTTAAAGAAGCTCGTACTTATACGAAATGGCTTGATAAGTCTGTTTCGGAAGATCTTTTAAAAAGCATTTATGAAGTGATGAAATTTGGACCAACAAGTGCTAATTGTTGTCCGTTAAGAATTATTTTTGTAAAGTCTCTAGAAGTCAAAGAACGTTTGCGCCCTCACTTATTTGAAGGCAATGTGGAGAAAACTATGAGTGCCCCAGTGACGGCTATTCTGGCCTATGATCTGCAGTTTTATGAGCATCTTCCTGTTCTATATCCTTATGTGAACGCTAAAGCGTGGTTTGAAGATAAGGACACCTTTGCTCAAGAAACCGCTTTTCGCAATGGCACTCTTCAAGGCGCTTATTTCATTATTGCTGCGCGGGCGTGTGGCCTTGATTGTGGCCCTATGTCAGGTTTTTCAAATGAGGGTGTCGATAAGGCTTTTTTTCCTGAAGGGCGATTTAAGTCAAATTTCCTCTGCAATCTTGGGTATGGAGATGCATCAGGTTTGCCAGGGCCACGAGCTCCACGGCTTTCTTTTGATGAAGTCTGTCAAATTCTGTGAAATAAGATAGTGCCATGGTCAATAACCTAAAAAGAAATTTTGTAGAAGCCATGACTGTCCAAGAAGTTAAAAATTATCTTTCTGCTCTTGAGCCGCGGGCAGTTATTTTTCTTGATGTGGATGATACGTTGATCACTCCTATTTCAAAGGTTTTCCGTGCACATAGTCCCCATAGAACGCTTATTGACGAGTTGAAAAAAGAGCGTGATCAAATCACCAATTTTGAAAAGATTTTAAGTCGCTGGCGTTTGCAAAGACAAGTGCAACTTGTCTCTGAGGACTGGCTTTGTTTTATCAATGAATTCAAAGCTCAGTTTCCCCTTTATGCATTGACAAAAATGGAGTCAGGCCCTTTGGGGGATATTTTATCCATGGAAGAGTGGAGATATGCAGAATTATCTTCAAAGGGAATGAAATTCACTCCAATTTATGGGGAAAATGAGAAAGAGATTCTTTTGAGCTCTCCTTCAATGACTTATGAAGCTACCTTTTATAGGGGCATTTTCTCAACGGGCTCTTTTAATAAAAGCGAAATTGTACGCGCATATATTCAAAAGGAAAACCCCAGTCAAGTTGTGCTTGTTGATGACCGTCTTGGGCAGCTTCAAGATGTGAGTGAGGAATGCTCACGTAGATCCATACCTTTTATCGGGATTCATTTTAAGGGTCATGAGTTACTTCCAGGAATTCCAGATCCAAGCCTTGCGGAATTTCAAAAAAACCACTTGTTAAACAACCATGAATGGCTTGAAGATGAAGAAGCGCTCCTATGTTCAGAATTTAATTTAACCTGAACTCTCTAATTGCGCCTAGGTCAAGAGATATCTCCTTGTTTTTCATATTTTTCAGGTGATTAGAGATTTGTAGAACAATATCCATAATTCTCTCCGAGGTCTTAAATGAAGAAGTTGCGTTTTTAGCCTTTTCGCCTCATCATACTCTGCGAATGTCTTTGAAAAAGTGCTTAAAAATTCTTCGTGTTTAATTCTATTTTTTGATACTTGAGGGGGGGTTGCGATTTTTTGAAAAGTAGGATAAAAAAATATATTTCTAAAATGACCCCGAATCATTTTATATCTAGACAATAAGGGTGTTTTATAATAATCATTAATTTTAGATTGTTAATTATAAAAAACGTTTTATTTAAAAATTTATAATTATTCTTTTGCTTGTGTAGAATTATTCAGAAAGGTAGTGCTTATGAACTTAGCAAAAAAAGATACAAAAAAAT